>CAZMUE010000009.1:0-11812 GCA_964569725.1 uncultured Gammaproteobacteria bacterium | reverse complement strand
TCGTAAGACAGCTCGGACTCTATCCGCAGTAACCGTATGATTTCTGAGGAGATCTGACCACAGTACGAGAGGACCTGGTTGGGGAAACCTCTGGTGTGCCGGTTGTCCTGTCAAGGGCACTGCCGGGTAGCTATGTTTCTTCGGGATAACCGCTGAAAGCATCTCAAGCGGGAAACCTCCTCCAAGATAAGAAATCGTTATTAGATCCCTAGAAGACTACTAGGTAAAGGATGGTTAGTGTAAGCTTAGTAATGAGTTTAGCTAAGCCATTTCTTATCGATCGATAAATGATTAGCTTCTCATTTTTTAGAGAGGTTAGTTCTTGAGCTAAATTTCCCCGGTCATTAGAGCGAGATGGAACCACCTAATTCCATTCCGAACTTAGTCGTGAAACATCTCAGCACTAACAATAGTTTTATCGCAAGATAAAGCGAAGATAGGTCATGGCCGGGGATTTTTTTTGCTTAAAAACAAGGCCAAGACCAGCCCCATTAGGAGGAAATTTTGCGGCAGTGTTAGCCAATAATGATCAAAAATTCCTGTGATTCCGATTGCCAAAAAGATATTTTTAAGATCTTGTTGAAAGAGAAAACCTTCACTACCCCGGAGAAGATTCTTTAATAGCAACAAGACGATCGAGAAGCCGATAAGACCAGTTTCCGCCAGAACCAAAAAATAAATATTATGGACTGGCTGGAGCCAGAGAAGAGAGATTTTGCTTTGTGGCCAAAAGCGAGGAAGACGATAAATAAAATTGTTAAGACCGACTCCTATTAAAGGTGAAGACTGGAACATTCTGCCAGCGGTTTTAATTAGAAGAAGTCTATTGTTTATTGAGGGGTTTTTAAGATTAAAGCTGACCAAACTGGTTTTGACAATATAAAGGGAAGAGAAGAGGATTAGGCCAAGTCCAATGAAAATCAAGAGAAAACGTTTGGATAGTTTTTCTCGAGAGATTTTTCTACCTAGCTCAAGAAGAAAGATAAGGACAAAGGTCAAGATGGCGATACGACTAAAGGTTAGGAACAAGGTAGTTGTGCCGGCGAAAAGAGAAGCCCAAAAAAGAGCATTTTTGTTAACGATTTTTCTTTTGGCAAGATAAAATTGTAGGAGAATAGAGATAAGAATGAAACCAGCGAGAGAATTGGGGTGAGAAAAGGTTCCGTAGGGCCTGAGAGTTAACTGATGGTTGATCTCGGTTCTGGCGATTCCTGGAGTAGCCACGGAAAAAGATCTTTCTCCTAGAAACCAAAGCAGTCCTCCCAAAGAGGCCTGCTTGACAATCTGTCCCCAGGAGATTAGAGCTTCAGTAATAGCCCAAAGGGGAAGAGCAATTCTAGAGATGATTTGCAGGCCGAAATCTGAATTCCTTATGAGAAGACGAATTAGCAACAGAAGCTCCATAATTCTCGCGAGATGGATAAGAAAGGCAACTTTATTTAAACAAAACAGAAAATTAAAGATGAGAAAGATAATTATCGGAAGAACTAGATGGCTTTCGGGCGTTTCGACGCCCTTTTTCTTTAAAGTCAAGAAGGCAAAGAGAGCGCTACCAAGAAGAAAAAGGTCAGTTAGATAAATTGTCGGAGACAAATAATCTATTTTTAGGCCCCAAACAAAACTAGTGCTAAACCAGAAGTGCTTTCCTAATTGCGTCGGTAAAAAAACGAGAAAAAGGACTAGAAA
This sequence comes from uncultured Gammaproteobacteria bacterium, assembly GCA_964569725.1. GTDB lineage: Bacteria > Patescibacteriota > Microgenomatia > UBA12405 > CAZMUE01 > CAZMUE01. The sequence goes on along the minus strand of CAZMUE010000009.1, from coordinate 10,126 downwards.
AACCTTTTCGAGGCAGGGAAAAAGATATTGATTGGGGCTATTTTTTAAGCCGAACCACCACATGTCTTTGTGGGCCTTCGTCTTGGGAAATAGTTTCAATTTCCGGGTCATTTCCTAAAGCAAGATGGATAATTCTTCTTTCAAAGGCAGACATGGGTGGGAGATAGACCTTCTTTTTAGTAGTTTTTACTTTTAAAGCGGCTTCTTGGGCAATAAAGGTAGCCTTTTCTTTTTGCTCTTGACGGTAGTTGTTAATGTCAACAATAAGACGGCTAGATTTACCTTCGGTTCTGCGCCAGAGGATGAGATTCAAAAGAAACTGGAGAGAATCAAGATTTCTACCTTGGCGGCCGATTAATGGTCCAGGATTGTCAGACTGTATCTTAACTACCAGGGCCTGGTTTTCTTTATCCTCTTCAATTCCGAATTGGTTTTTCTTTTGGTTTAGAAGCTCGAGCAACTCTTTGACTACTTCTGAGACAATGTCTTCTGTTTTAGCCATAGTTAATTATAGCAGTTTTCTACCTGAAAAAGAATCACTAAAAATTGGTAAAATTAAAACGATGGATAAAGAAGAGAAGCAAAAAGCAATCTTCAACACTAGCGCCCAAACTGTGGCCAAGGGAATCAGTATTCTGATTTCATTATTGACTACAGCCATGCTAACTCATTATCTAAAGCCAGAGGTTTACGGAGACTATATTTTAATTGGGTCAGTGATCCTTCTCTTAGATGCTTTAGCAGACTTAGGGACGAGGATCATCGGTATCAGGGAAGTTAGCAAGAATAAGCGATCAGCGGTTGTTTTTGGCAATATTTTCCTTTTACGACGAAGTTTGTCTTTGGGGGCGATCATCTTGGGATTAGTTTTTGCCCTTGTCTTTGGGGGGTTTAAACAAATGCAGGGGTTGATTATTTTTTCCTTGGGGTTAGTTTTTTTAACTTCCCTGGCCGGAGATTTAGAAATTTTTTTCCATAGCCGCCTAAGATTAGCAGAAAAGAGTGGCGTGGAAACACTCTTTAATTTTCTATTTTTAATCTTTCTTTTTTTCTTTTTACCGCCTCATCGTTCTCTCTTCATCGTTTTTTCTGCGCTTTATTTGGCCAGATTGATTAGTTTACTGCTGGGTTTTTTAATTTGTCGTCAAAGCCAATTTCTCAGATTGCCAATAAAATGGCAGTTATCGGGAATAAAAAAGCTTTTCTCTATGGCTTTACCGATGGGATTCTATCTCCTCCTTTTTACTTCTTACGATAAAGCTATTGATTCTTTAATGATTAAGCTTTTTCGCTCTAGCGAGGAAGTCGGCTGGTATGGATTGGCTTATAAAATTTACGCCAATCTAATTTTGCCAGCCTACTTTTTTGTTTCTAGTATTTTTCCCTTGATGGCCAAGCAAAAAAAGAGCTGGCAGAAAATTTACAGCTGGGGAATCATTATCCTGCTCTTAGGAGCCTTATTCACGATTCCTCTGGTTTATGTTTTTTCGCCCTGGTTCATTGCAATCCTAGCAGGAAGAGAATTCCTTATTTCAGTAATCGTAATTAGGATTCTTCTTTTTGCTTTGGTTTTTTCTTTTGTTAATCATCTTAATGGCTTTTTGATTATTTCTTGGGGCAACCAATGGCAGCTTTTAATCTTTGGCGTTATTGCCTTGCTTTTTAACTTGGTTAGTAATGTTCTTTTTATTCCTCGCTATGGTATGCTAGCAGCAGCTTGGGTAACTGTTTTTACCGAAGCAATAATCTGTTTTTTGACTAGTGGTTTCCTGATTATTAAAAATTCAAAAAAGAGGGATTTAAGATAATGGATAATGGAAGCGTCCTTAAAGTCTTTACCGACGGAGGAGCCCGTGGTAATCCTGGACCAGCCGCTATTGGTGTAGTTATTAAAAACCAGAGAGGCGAAATAATTCATCAGAAAGGTCAATGCATCGGCCAAAAGACCAACAATGAAGCAGAATATTATGCCTTGATTTATGCTCTCCAATGGTTGAAGGATAATTTGGATAATTTTGACGGAGCCTTGATGATCAATTTTTTCTTGGATTCTAAAATGATTGTTAACCAAATGGCGGGCAACTATAAAGTTAAAGCCCCAAATCTAAAACCTCTTTTCAATGAAGCGAAAAAAATAGAAATAGAATTAGGCAGCGTTCCTATTCGCTACTCTCACATACAAAGGGATTTGAACAAGTTGGCGGATAGACAAGTTAATCTTGCTCTAGATGGTTGCTTACAAAATAAAATCTGATTTAAGTACAGCGGATGTTGCCTTTGAGGTAAAAGCAAAAACCTTGAGTCAACTCTTTGCGGAAGCGGCGAAAGCTCTGACCGAAATTCAGCTCAAAAAAAAGACGCAACCAGATAGAAAAAAAATATTTCGTTTGAACGAAAAAGAGCTTCTTGACCTCTTTTATCAATTTTTGTCACAATTGATTCTCTTGAAAGATAGAGAGTTGTTCTTTGGTTATGATTTTAAGACGGAAGTTTTTCAAGAGAATAGTCAATGGATTCTTAAGGCAGAGGTTTTAGGGAGAACGCATCGGCAAGATCCCGAGGCGTTTGGCACAGATATCAAGGCAATGACTTATCATAATCTAAACATTGAAAAAAAAGCAGGTTTCTGGCAAGCTAGTGTTATCGTTGACGTTTAGGGATTTGATTATGGAAGAAAAAACAAATGTTATAGAAGCAGAAAGAGAAGGACAACGGGAAACGCAGAGGGCGGCTGCCTATGTCGGACTCTTTGTTGAGCGAGCTTTACTGGATACAACGAAAAAGGATAAATTAAGGAAGGTTCTGGTGGAGAGTGGGGTTAGGGCGAGATGGCTAGATGCTGCAATAATCGCTGCTGACGCGATTGAGTGGTCTGGCCTTGATTCAAGAGAGGAAATGCTTAGGGCGGCGATTCTGGTTCAGGCTTTAGCCCAAGCGGTGGATCCTTTTCGGAGAGCTGAACTAGAGAAGGGTTTAGTTAGCGGGAATTTCTACCCTGAGAAGGTGGTCGCATCAGCCCGGGCAGCCCTAGATGTTTTAGAAGAAAATTTAGTTTTCAGGATCGAGCCATAAAGGCCTTTTTGTGTTATGAAGAATCATGGAAGAAAATAAAAAAAAGATTATCCCTGTCAAAATAATTAAACCTCAGAAGATTAAGAAAAAAACTAGAAAAGCCCTGGATCATTACACGGAAATTGTTTCTTGGTTTTTGGGAAGTTGGTGGGCAGTTGCCTTTCATACGGTTTGGTTTGGCTCCTGGTTGATCTTTGATTTTGACATCAATATTTTGACTTTAGGGGTTTCCCTGGAAGCAATCTTTATCGGTATTTTTCTTTTGATGGCCTCTAATAAAGCTGAGATAGAGAGGGATATTAAAGAATTAAAACAAAGACAACAAGATAGAGAGAGACTAGAGCGCGACATCAAGTTAGATGAAAAAGCCGACCGGCAATTAACGGAAATCAAGAGAGTTCAGAAAGAGATTAGAGAGGAAATGATTAAAGTGAGAAGGCTACTTCGCAAGCTCCACGAGAAGACTACTTGATAAAAATCTGCTGGATTAAATTTAAGATGGAAAAGACAAACCAGTAAAGGGTTAGGCCTGAAGGGAAACGATAGCCGATGAAGATGGTCATCAAAGGCATAAGATAAAGGGATTGAGTTTGAAAGGCAGTCATGAAATCATCAGCTTCCCCTGGGGTTTTTTTAGCAATTTTTTCATCACTCTTCGCCTTCGGCATCATCAGTTTTGAGGTGAAAAACTGAGCGAGAGCTGATCCTAAGAGGAAGATGCCTGGCAGGCTTGGCAGGCCGCTGATTTTGATTAGATCCGGTTCGGTTAACTTAAGATACAGAAACGAGAGATTTAGTTCATGGGTTTTAAGTCTTACGAAAGGATAAAGAGCTTGATTTAATTTGTCTAGAGCCTCAGTGCCATTTAGCCCCAAGATCTGTTGGAAGGCCTGGAAGAGAGCAATGAGAATCAAAATTTGGATAATTTGAGGCAAGCAGCCCGAGGCAGGATTAATTCCTTTTTGACGATAAAACTCCATTTGGGCCTGAGCTAATTTTTGCTTGTCATTAGCATATTTCTTTTTCAATTTGTCTATTTCCGGAGCCAGGGACTGCATTTTTTTGGCAGCTCTCATTGAGGGTAAGGTAAGGGGTAAAAGCAGAAATCTAATGATGATGGTTAGACCGACAATAGCTAAGCCCAAATTGTTGAAGAGCAAATAAAGTCCGGCCAAGGCATTGATTAACGGCTGATAAAGCAAGATAAACCAAAGATTTTTCATTCTAGATTAAGGGATCCCTACCTCCTCTATTCCAAGGATGGCACTTGATAATTCTTCTTAAACCTAACCAAATGCCTTTTAATATACCATATTTTTCAATTGCTTGATAGCAATATTCAGAACAGGTTGGTGTGAAGCGACAAGCGCGGTCGACCAAAAAAAGATTTTTCATGAGTTGATTGTTGAAATTAAGGTTTTTTTGATAAAAACGGATAGAGGACAAAAGGAATTTTTTCATGCCTTATTATAGCTGTCATTGCCAACTTAGGTAGTGGGCAGTATAATTAGAGCCGTTATCGCAAACAGAATTCTTATGGATACTCAGATTGACTGGCAACAAATAGAAGGCACGACGAGGAGAAGAGATCATTTCTTGGCCGGGCCGGAAACGAAGATGCTTAATAAGCTGATTCCTCTAGTGCCACGCTTTATTGAAACCTATCATTTAACTTGGGCGAGTCTTTTGGCGAGTGCCATTATTGTTGTCTCTAGTTTCTTGGCAAAGAACGATATTCGGTGGCTTTGGGGTTTTTCTTTTGGAGTGGTGCTTCATTACTTTACCGATGCTTTGGACGGCGCTGTTGGTAGAGCAAGAAACACAGGTTTAGTAAAATGGGGATTTTACGTTGACCACTTCTTGGATTTTATTTTCGCTTCAGCGATTATTTCCGGATATTCCTTAATCTTCCCTCAGAAATTCATTATTTTCTTCCTTCTTCTCATCAGTTATGGGGGGCATTTTATTAACGAAGCTTTAAAATGCATTGCCCTTGGCGACTATCACACCCAGGGTTATTTTGGTTTTTCCGGAACAGAAGTGGCCATTCTGGTCTTAATCGCTAATTTTATTTTTTTGATTACTGGAGGAGAAAGGTTTGAGATTGCCTTCAATGCCGTGTTAATTGAGACTGCTTTAGTTTTGATTTATAACTTCTATAAAACGCAAAGGCTGCTCTGGAGAATTGACATGAAGAATAAGAACGGGGCAAAAACAACAAAGGGAAAAGCGAGAAAGAAAAATAACTCCGGAGTCTAATCGCTACTTGAGAAGAAAGTTGCCACAGTTTAAAATGAAACAAGAATGGAACAACATCCACTACCGCAGCCAATCACGGCTTACGAATTTAAGCTAGTTGGTTCGATGACGCTTCGACAGTTTATTAAGCTCGCCGTTGGAGTGGTCATCGCTTTGATATTTTATGCCACAAAATTGCCTGGTTTAATTAGGTGGTTTTTTGTTGCTTCTTTTGCCGGCATGGGAGCAGCTTTCGCTTTTGTGGTTTTAGAAGATATTCCTTTGGAAAAGTGGGTCGCGCTCTTTTTCAGAAGGACTTTTTCACCAACCCTTTATCTTTGGGGTCAAGGTCAGCAGCTAGCTCAGCAAATAGTAGCGACAGTGAGTTCTGTCTCTCGAGAGTCGGCAAGACCAGCGCCGCCTATTTACCGTCCTGAGCCGAGAGAAAGAGAAAATCCCTTAGTCAGGGTAGAGATCGATGAGGATTCGAAAGAGGAAAGAAGATCACAGGCAAAAGTGAAAACGGCTGAGGTGAGAACAGAAACTATTAGGAAAGAACCAGTCGAGTCTTTGCCTCAGGTTCAGGAGGCAGTGGCAGCTCAATCCGAAGTGGTTTTTGAGTCTTCGCCATTGCCGCAATATCGGGGGCCTAGTTATCAGGCACCAAAAGATGCAATTAAGGCAGAGTTTGAAAAGGAAATCTTGCCGGCCACCCCAACGTTTGCCAATGTTATTGTTGGCATTGTTCTTGATCAGGAAGGCAAAATGATTAAAGACGCGATTGTAGAAATTCAGAATGAAAAGGGAGAACCGTTAAGGGCTCTAAGAACTAATGCTCTTGGGCAATTCAGGACGGCGACGGCCTTAAGTAATGGTAAATATTTTATCCTGGTGGAAAAAGAGTCTTATCGCTTTGATACTATTGAAATTAGCCTGGAGGGAAAAATTGTCAACCCCGTTAAAATTAAAGCAAAAGAGGAGCAGCATTTCAGCAAACAGGTTATTAATTAAATCTGCCCATGATAGACGTTAAGAAAATTGCCATTAAAGGGACCACTCAAGAGCACCTTCCTTTTGAAGACATTGCTTATGATCTAGTTATCCTCAAAGATGGTTCTTGTGCCATGATTTTGGAAGTTTCTTCAGTCAATTTTGATCTGCTTTCCGAGAGAGAGCAAGATGCGATGATCTATGCTTATAAATCGCTGATAAATTCTTTGTCGTTTCCAATCCAGATTTTTATCCGCACCTCTTTAAAAGATGTTTCTAAATATTTGGAGAAACTGGACCAGCAAGAAAAAAGGATCGTTAATCCGCTTCTTAAAAAACAGATTCTTTCCTATCGCCAGTTTGTTAGTGAGATAGTCAAGAAGAACAATGTTTTAAGTAAGGATTTCTACGTGGTGATTCCTTTTTCTATTTTCGAGCTTGGTCTTCAATCAGTCAAAGCCGCGATACCGGGAGGGAAGAAGCAAACAGAACTACCCTTCACGTTAACGGAAATTATTCAAAAAGCAAAAGTCAGCCTAGAACCAAAAAGACAACAGCTTATTGGGTTGTTGTCTCACCTTGGTCTTTCGGCGAGGCAGTTAACGACCAAGGAACTGACGAAGCTTTTTTATCAGATTTATAATTTTTCCAGCGCGATGCCGGATTTTGAGGAAGATGGTTAGCTTTTTAGATAACTTTTTAGGCAAAAAAGCCAGAGACAATGTTTCTGGACAATCTCAACCAGGGGCAAAAAGCCAGAGTAGGGTTACGAAAACGAAAGATCTAATTGCCCCTTCTATTATTGAGGTGGATTTTGACTATTTGAAGATTGAAGGCCGCTATTATCGGACCTTATGGGTGGTTAATTATCCTCGTTTTGCTCATCCCAGCTGGTTAGCGCCCTTGATTAATTTTGGTCATACGCTAGACATCTCGATGTTTATTTATCCCAGCGAGGGGACAGAAGTACTCCATGACCTGAAGAGAAAGATTACTGAGATGCAGGCAGAGATTTCCGGCGATGTTCAGCATGGTAAGGCAGCTGATCCAGCCACTCAAGCAAAGCTTGAAGATGCTTTGGCGCTTCAGGAGCAGCTGGTAAAGGGGATTGAAAAATTCTTCCAGTTTGGGCTTTACTTTACTGTTTCCGCTGATTCTTTGGAAAAACTCAATGAAATCACCAAAGAGCTGGAGGCGAATCTAGGGGCCTTAATGATTGTTCCGAAAAAGTCCTTTTTGCAAGCGGAGGAGGGATTCAAATCAACATTGCCGATTTGCGAAGACATTCTGAAAGTTTGGCGCAATATGGATACGACTTCTGTGGCGATGACCTTTCCTTTTGTTTCCAGCGAGCTTTCTGATGACAAGGGGATTATGTATGGCCTGAACGAGCACAATGGTTCTTTGGTTATTTTCGATCGTTTCTCTATGGAAAATTATAATTCCACGATTTTTGCCACCTCTGGCGCTGGGAAAAGCTATCTAGTTAAACTGGAAGCCCTGAGATCATTAATGTTTGATGCGGAAATCTTGGTGATTGATCCGGAGAATGAATATAAAGATCTTTGCCAAGCAGTTGGCGGTCAATATATTAGCTTTGGTTTTAATTCTCCAGCTAAGATCAATCCTTTTGACCTGGAGCTCTCTGCTGCTAGCGAAGAAGAAAATGAGCTGACCAGAAAAATACTTTCTTTACATGCTTTTTTCAAAATTGTCATGGGACAGCTTAGTCCTCAAGAGGAAGCCCTTTTGGATAGAGCTTTAGTCGAGACATATAAATTAAAAGGAATCACCCCTGATCCAGCTACCCAGAAGGGCAAAGAAATGCCTTTAGTAGAGGATCTTTATAAAGTTTTAATTGGCAAAGAAGAGGAGATTGCTCAAAATCTGGCGGCAAGAATGGAGAAATTAATTAAGGGGTCCTTTGCTGGACTTTTTAATTCACAGACTACCGTCAATATTAGCAATCAATTTGTGGTTTTTGGCATCCGCGATCTAGAGGAGGCGCTTAGACCTTTAGCCATGCATGTGATTCTGGAATTCATTTGGAATAAGATTCGGCGTGACATGAAGAAACGGCTTTTGATTGTTGATGAGGCGTGGTATCTAATGAAATATCCAGATTCAGCTCAATTTCTCTACGGCATTACCAAGAGGGCTAGAAAATACTATTTAGGAGTGACTACCATCACCCAGGATGTTCATGATTTTTTGGCTGGGGATTACGGCAAGGCAATCGTTAATAATTCGGCCATCAGGATTCTTTTAAAACAGCACCCGGCTGCTGTTGATGAAGTGGCTAAGGCCTTTTATCTTTCTGAGGGCGAGAAACAGTTTCTCCTGGCGGCTGAAGTGGGTGAAGGAATTTTCTTTGCCGGGCCAACTCACGTGGCGATTAAGATCTTCGCCTCTCCAGAAGAGCACCGGCTGATTACTTCTAAACCAGAAGAAATTTTGCAGATGAGAAAAGAAGCTCAGGCCGCAGTTTCGGCAGATCAAGTTAGGCCTTAACAAAACAGCTAGAGCAGAACAATTAGTCTTGATATAATGACTGTTAATGGCATCTCCAAAAACTCAACAGCAAGAGGGAGCTGTTTACCAGAGAGAAACCCAAGTAGCAGAGCAACCAGCTAGAGGAATCGTTTTCTCCACGGGCGATCCTTTTGTCGACTTTTTGGTTGATCTTAGCAGCGGATCTCGAAACTATCCTCAGGAAATCATCAAAGAGCTGGCGGCGAAACTAGTTGATATTTACGGATCGCGAGGCATTTCAGGACAAAGATTAGATTTTGACAAAGATCCTCAGGAGTTCTTCATGGGGATGGCAGAATTAATTAATGATCAGGGGAGTCATCGCGACCTAGAAGAGTGGACAGAGAGACTTCTTAGGGGTGAGATAAGGCATGGGGAAGTCCGGGCAGAAAAACTTAAAGAATTAGAAGCCAAGATGGATGAGGCTCTCAAGAAAGAAAGAGCGGCGAAATCTCTTCAGAGACAAACAGGGGCGTCATTACAAAAAGCAAGGCAAAAAGTTGACCAGTGGATTAAGGGATTAGCCCAATCTGTTTCTCAAGAAAAGCTAGAAGTGATGGTAGAAAAAGAACTTAAGGCGGAAAGAAAAGAACCGGTAGTTTCTCCTCGAGCAGCGCAGAAGATTAGTGTTGACGTGGTGGCAAAGTCTATAGAAATGAAAGAAGCTCCGCAGAGGCAAAATCCGATCAGGGTGCTTCGCGAAGCAGTTAATCCAGTTTTGGCTGAAACGAAAACAGCCGGGCAGCGGTCGGTTGATTCTCGCAGTTTAAGACAAGCACAGGCAACAGCCACGAAGTCAGCTTTTGATTTTCAGCGCCAGGCAGAAGCAAAAATAGAGCTTTTGAGGGTTAGGGCTAAGGTAGAAGAGCAGGTTCGCCAAACAGCGGAGAGGATTCTGAACCAAAAAGGAATTGATTCCAGAAGAAAGAAAGCCATTGTCAGTGATCTTCAAAAAATTATTGCCGACCGGTTAGAGAAGAATCTGCCGCAACTCAAAGGAGTGGCTGATAGTTCCCGGATTGAAGTTGGATTAATGGCAGGGGCGAGAGAGATAGCTACCGCCCTAGGTAAAGAGGCAAAAGTTAACCTGACAGTAGGAGATCTAAAAAAAACTATTAAGACGATTGCCGGCGATCAGCAAATAGTGAATGCCATAGTTCAGGCCCTTGGTAAGCCTGAGCTGAAAAGAGCAGTTCAGGAATCGCGAGTAGAGTCTCTGGTTACTGAGACAGAAAGGATTTTAGTTGATCGTGAAACCGAACCTTCGAGAATAGAGGAGGCCAAGGCGGTCGTG
>CAZMUE010000008.1:0-11927 GCA_964569725.1 uncultured Gammaproteobacteria bacterium | reverse complement strand
CCAGGCGATTTTGGTTCGGAGCGGAGCTCATTTCTTCCATAAAATTAAATTACCACAAAGGCGCTAATGGAGGCAAGTTTGTCTTATCTTTTCGTTAAAAATATGGAGTCCAGTCGGCAATCGGAGCCGTATTGTAAGTGATGAAGTTAATAGTATAAAGATAAACAGGGATTAGGATTACTATCAGGACGATTTTGAATTCTTTTTTCTTCAAAAGATCTGCAAAAGCAATGATCCAGAAGGGATAAAGAGGGGCAGAGTAGCGGGAGATATCTCGATGGGCTACGAAAAGGGTAGCTAGGAAAAAGACGAGAGGAAAAATAGCAATGATGCTTTTTTTATACTTCTTGAGCAAATAGGCAACTGTCAAGGCGCCGAGCAGATAGATGTAGATAATATCTTCTAGCCAAAAATCTCCTAGCCATGATCGAGAACTGATGAAAGTTTGGAAGGGAGGAAAGACTAAGTGGAAATTGTCTCCAGAGTAAAAGTAAGCGAGGAAATTTCCGGTTTGTTGTTTGAAAAATAGAAAAACCGGAAGAATTGACAGTGGCCCCAGCAGCAAGGGCCATTTTTTTAGCCAGACTCTGAAATTAAACTTATCCTTTACGAAGAGGCAGATTAGATAAGCGCCAAAAAGCAGAATAGCCGGTGTTTTCGTGATTTGGCCTAAGGCTAAAAACAATCCAGCAAAAAGGTAATTTTCTTTAAGGAAGAAAAGAATAGAAAAAAGGAGACTGGCAATAAAAAGAGACTCAGGGGCGCCGATATTCCTGAGGACCATCATTCTTGCCGGCAAGATTAAGCTTATCAGGCTAAGCCAAAAGGCAGCGGAGATTTTTAATTCTTTTAGAATTAAGTAAAAAGCACTAACCGCGAGGAGATTGCCGATGGTAGTGGCAGCCAACATGGCCCACCAGCCAGGCAAAAAGGAATCAAAGAAACTGATTAATAGAGAATAGCCGGGAAAGTGGGCTGGATAATACTCTAGGGGGAGAGGAAGAGAGAAGTTTTGACCGATGCAGTCTTTGTGATACCAACACTTAGAAACAACAATGAAGTTGGGGCCATCATAATTGCTAAAGACTTGTTGCATTTGTCCAGAAAGAGAGAAAGGAAGCCAAACCACGAGACTGAGCAAAAGAGTTAGGAACCAGAGAAAGAATAGTTTTTTCATTTTTTCTTCCTGTTTTAATTATGATAACATTAGAAAACCGTAATTTAAAAGTTTAGGAATTAATTATGAGGGCTTATTTAATCCCAGAACTTTCAGTTTTTTTTCCTGCCTACAATGAAGAAAAGAACATTAAGAAGACTGTTCTTGAAGCAATTAAGATATTGAAAGAAATTACTCCCAGGTGGGAGGTCATTGTTATTGATGATGGCAGTAAGGATAAGACTGGCGAGGTGGTTGAGCGGATTATCAAAAAATATCCGGGAACAGTCAAGTTGATTACTCATACTTCTAATCTTGGTTACGGAGTAGCTCTGAGAGATGGTTTTTATAACGCCAGATACAACTGGATTACTTTTACTGATTCTGATGGTCAGTTTGAATTCAGAGATATTTACCGCCTAATTGCCAAGCAAAAGGAGACAAATGCCGATTTGGTGATTGGATATTATTTAGGCAGGAAAGTGGCTTTTCACCGCATCCTCGGCTCTTGGGCTTGGCAATGGGCGGTCTTCTTTCTTTTTGGCATGAAGGTTAAAGACACGGACTGCGCCTTTAAGCTGATCAGAAAAAAAGTCATTGACACCATTCCTAAACTGGAATCGCAACGAGGGCCGTTTATCTCTTCAGAGCTTCTGATTAAATCTAGGCGGGCGGGTTTTAAGATCGTTGAAGAGGGGGTTACCCATAGGGCGAGAACTGCAGGCATAGAAGGCGGCGCCAGCTTAAAAGTAATTCTTTCAGGCATGAGGGACTTAATAGTTTTTTGGTTCAAGATCAACCTTTCTAAATGAAAAGGGGATTTTTAAAAAAACACGGGTTGCTGATTATTATTCTTCTTCTCGCAGCCTTCCTGAGGCTTTATAAAATTTCTGGATACATGGAATTTCTGGGCGACCAGGGAAGAGATGTTGTTATTGTGCGACGTTTCTTGACTAGGGGAGACCTAATGTTTATTGGTCCACAAACTTCAATTGGTAATATGTATTTAGGCCCTTGGTATTACTATCTAATGGCACCAGCCCTGCTGCTAGCTGGATTTAATCCTGTGGGCCCAGCAGTCTTAATCGCTTTGGCCGGGGTGGCGACAACCTGGTTGGTTTGGTTTTGCTTTAAAAACTGGTTTTCTCCCGGAGGTGGCTTAGTCGCTGCTTTTCTTTACGCTATTTCTCCGGTGGTAATCAAGTATTCTAATTTTTCATGGAATCCCAACATTATGCCCTTATTTTCACTTCTATCTCTCTGGGCGATTTGGCAGGTTTTTAAGAAAAGAGAATATAGATGGTTGTTGGTTTTAGGGTTTTGCCTGGGGATGGCTTTGAACTCTCATTACCTGGGGCTTTTGCTTCTCGCCCCAACTGGTTTTTATTGGTTTTGGAGTCTAATTAAAATAAAAAAGAAAAAGAAAAACAACAGTCGGCAGTCCCTAAAGAAATTCCTGATTTTTTCCCTTTGGGGAGCTTTGATTTTCGCAGTTTTGATGAGCCCGCTGTTGTTATTTGATTTGAAGCATGGTGCGGCTAATTTTTCCGCGCTAAAAACTTTTTTTACAGTGCGCCAAACCACAGTTAATCTTAAGGTTTATAAAGCGATTCCTAATCTTTGGCCGCTTTTTTCTCAGATTATTACCAGACTTTTAGCCGGGAAGAACGAATTTTGGGGTTCAAAGATTGCTGTGGCGTTGATTTTTGGGGTCGCTTGGCTGATTTATAGATATTGTCAAGATAAGAAAAAAAGGACAATCTTGCTGCTTGTGGGAATCTGGTTTCTAAGCGGTTTGATTGGTTTGGGTCTTTACAAGCAGCATATTTATGACCATTATTTCGCTTTTCTTTTTCCAGTGCCCTTTATGTTGGTAGCTTTAATAATCGGCGATTTATGGAAAAGCAAGACATTAGGCAAATTGACGGCCAGCGTTTTCTTCCTAGGGCTGATCTTTCTTTCTTTAAAAGAAACCCCATTTCGCTATCAACCTAATAATCAGCTGGTTACTACGAAAAAGATTGCTGGTTTTATTAACGAGCAATCTCGGGGAGAGCCTTTTAATCTAGCCTTAATTGCCAAGCAGAATTATGATCCTCCCTATCGATATTTTTTAGAAATGCAAAAAGCTTCTCTTTTCGATCTCCACGACCATTTAGCAGATCAATTATTTGTTATCTGTGAGCCCAACCAGGTTGACTGCAACCCAATCGGCCATCCCCTTTGGGAGATTGCTGCTTTCGGTTGGGGTAAAATTGATCAAGAATGGGAAATAAATGGGATCAGAATTTTTCGCTTAATTCATCTTGAGGAAAAATGAAGAAGAATAGAATTTACTTATCAGTAATCATTCCCTGCTATAACGAAGCGGAGAACCTTAAAAGGGGCGTTCTTGAGGAAGTTTGGCAGTATTTAGAGAGGCAGGATTATCCTTGGGAGGTTATTATTTCTGATGACGGTTCGTCTGATAATAGCCTAGAATTGATTTCGGCTTTTGCTAAAAATCATTCTGGTTTTTGCTTCCTAAAGAATAAGCATGGAGGCAAGCCCTGGGCGGTTTGGAAGGGAATTGAAGCGGCCAAAGGGGAAATAATTGCTTTTGCTGACATGGACCAGTCAACGCCGATAAAAGAGCTAGGAAAGATCCTTCCCTATTTTGCTCAAGATTATGAGATCGTTATCGGCTCGCGCGGCCTGAAAAGGACAGGTTTTTCTATTTTGAGGAGATTAGGGTCAGTGATTTTTAGAGTTCTTAGAGGAATCTTTCTTTTAGCGAAAATAGACGACACTCAATGCGGTTTTAAGGCTTTTAAGGGAGAGGTGGCCAAGAAGATCTTTCCCAGGCTGCAATTTTTTCAAGAGATTAATAGGGCAGTTAAGGGTTGGCGCGTCTCTGCTTTTGACGTGGAACTGCTTTTTATTGCTCAAAAATGGGGGTATAAAATAAAAGAAGTGGTGGTAGATTGGAAAGATCGCGATATTGCCAAAGGAAAACAGAGAAAGTTTGTTAAAGAATCAAAAGAAATGGCAAAAGAGATTTTGAGGGTTAGAATCAATGATCTGAAGGGTAAATATGAGAGATAAGAAAATATCATTTTCTTGGGAAAAGTTTAAAATTGAGTTTTCCAGATTCCAGCTGATTGTCTTTATCCTGCTGATTCTTTTTTATTTCCTGAGTAGATTGGTTAATCTAACCGAATTTCCCATTTTCTGCGACGAGGCAATTTATATTCGTTGGGCCCAGGTAATGAAGAGTGAACCAAGCTTAAGATTTTTGCCCCTTTCTGATGGTAAACAACCCCTTTTCATGTGGTTGATGATTCCTCTTTTTAAGGTTTTTCCTGATCCCCTTTTGGCGGGAAGAATGGTTTCTGTTCTAAGCGGATTTTCGACCTTTCTTGGTTTAGGAGTTTTATCATTTATTTTGTTTAAGGTTACCAACCTTTCTCTGATGACAATGTTTTTATATTTTCTTTCTCCTTTTAATCTCTTTTTTGACCGTCTAGCCCTGGTTGATAGTCTACTGGCCTGCTTTTCCGTTTGGGTTTTGATTTTCACCATTTGGTTGGGCAAGGAGAAGAGATTGGATTTAGCGATGATTTTAGGAATGGTTTTAGGAGGAGCTCTTTTAACCAAGAGTCCTGGTATGGTTTTGCTTCTAATCTCGCCCTTGGTGATTTTTACCTTTAGTTTTCGTCAGAGAAAAAAGAGTCAATGGGTTCTATTACCTCTTCTTGGTGTTAGTTTTTTCCTGGCGATGCTGGCTTACAATATTCTTCGTCTTGGTCCTGGTTTTCAGATGATCGCTCTTCGTAATCAGGATTATGTTTATCCTCTCAAAGAGATTTTAAAACATCCCTTTGATCCCCTGGGGTGGAATTTGCGTTCCATCTTTCGCTACTATTGGAGTTATTTAACCCCGGCATTTTTGATCTTAGCTTCAGTTGGTTTAGTCAGGATCATTAAAAACTTCAAGAAGACTCCCGAGTTCCTAATTCTTATTTTCTGGTGGTTAGCTCCTTTAATTGGCCAAGGAGCGATTGCTAAAGTTTTTACAGCCAGATACATTCTTTTTTCTACAGTTCCCTTGATTCTTTTTGCTGGTTTTGGTTGGCAGGCAATTAATCGGATCAAGAAAAGAGTCCTTTCTTCTCTATTTTTGGTAATTTTATTAATTCCTGTTTTGAATTTTAATTTGAAGCTGCTTTTTAATCCTAGTATCACACCTTTGCCCACAGATGAAAAAAGAGGTTACCTTGAGGACTGGACGGCGGGTTGGGGTATTAGAGAAACCGCCCTTTATTTAAATAAAATAGACCAGAGTCCCGGAATAGTCGTGGCTACCGAAGGATTTTTCGGGACCCTTCCCGATGGTTTGCAAATCTATTTTGACAAAAGCCAAAAAGTTACAGTTTTAGGAGCAGGTCAGCCTGTTTCTGCTATCCCCGAGTCTTTAATCGGTGCCAAAAAGGCGGGGAACAGGGCCTATTTATTGGTTAATCGGTCGAGAGCCAGTCTGGCCGATTATCAATCTTTGGGTTTAGAAATGATTAAGATTTATCCTAAGCCGCCAGTTTTAGAACCAAAAGATTATTTATTGTTTTTAGAAGTCAAGGAGGTTAAAGAATGAGGCTCGTCATCATTGGTCCTTCTGGAAGCGGAAAAGGAACTCAGGCAGATCTTCTGGAGAATGGTTTTGGTTGGAGACACATTTCTATGGGCGATCTTTTTAGAAAGGAAATTAGCCGGAACACTAATTTAGGAAAGAAAATTGCTGGCTACGTTGACAAAGGTCTTTGGGCACCGACAAAATTAACGATTGCCGTTCTTGACCCAATTCTTAGAAAGTCTTTAAAAAAAGGATTTGTTCTTGATGGCTTTCCCAGGGTTCCGGATCAGCCGGGTCTTCTAGATAAGGCTTTGGAGCAGATGGGGGCAGCTTTAGATCTGGTAATTCACTTTAAAATCAGACCGGAAGTTATTTTAGCTAGGAGAAAGAAAGTCATTAGTCAGGGGAGGAGTTTTTACCCCAATCAGAAGAGAAACGACGAGAGCGAAAGGGCAATTTTGAATAGGTTCAAATCATACCAAAAGACAATTAAACCGATCTTGAGTTATTATCGTCGCCGAGGACTTTTAGTTGAGATAGACGCCGAAAGGCCAATTCGGCTGATTTATAAGGATGTTTTAAGGGCAATTAAAAAGATTAAGCAATGATTCCTCTTAAGAACCAGGCAGAGATCAGCCTTATGATTGAAGGGGGCCGAAGACTTTCTCTAATCTTCGCTCAGCTTCTTAGGGCAATTAAACCTGGGATAACAGCAGAAGAAATAGAGCTGTTGGCTTGTAATCTAATTAAAGAAAGCGGAGGAGAACCTTCTTTCAAAATGGTTAGGGATTACGCCTGGGCTACCTGCCTGAATCTTAACCAGGGGATTGTCCATGGTATTCCCAGAGGTTTTAAGATTAACAATGGCGATTTGGTGAGCTTGGATTTGGGTCTGTTTTATCAAGGGTTCAATACTGATATGGCCTACACTTTTCAGGTAGGAAAATCTTCTTTGGAAGTAGTAAAATTTCTCAATACTGGAAAAAAAGCCCTCCAAGAGGCGATTGATAAAGCTAGACCGGGAACTGATCTTGTTGAGGTCTCAAGGGCAATCCAAAGTACGATCGAAGGGGCTGGTTATGCTTGTGTTCGCGAGCTAACAGGCCATGGTGTTGGCAGGAGGCTTCACGAGGAGCCCATGATTCCTTGTCTCTTTGATCCTGACCAACAAGGGAGATATTGCCTAAGGTCGGGGATGACGTTAGCTATTGAGGTTATTTATACTCTAGGTCATCCCGATCTGTGGCGCAGTGACGATGGCTGGACAATCTCTACCCGTGATGGTAAAATATCTTCACTTTTTGAAAAGACCATTGCCATTACCAATCATGAGGCGATGGTTTTGACGCCCTATTTGTGGCAAGATGAGAGATCAAAAAAATAGTGTAAAAGATCAGGCACAAGAGACAAAGGTTAGGGGAACAGTAACAGAAGCCCTTCCAGCGACCACTTTCAAGGTCAAGTTGGAAGACGGAAGGGAAATACTGGCGCATTTGTCAGGAAAAATGCGCATGAATTATATAAGAATTATTCCTGGGGATATGGTTTCAGTCGAGCTAAGTCCCTATGATGAAGCAAGAGGAAGAATCGTTTACCGGGAAAAGTAGATTTTTTAGTTAATAGGTGTATAATTTATTAATATTCCCGACCCCACCTTGTTCTAAGCAAGAAATGGTCGGGGGTAATTGTAATAGCTAAAAATAAAAGAGGAAAAGCATGAAGGTTCAGGCGAGCGTTAGAAAAAGATGCAAGAAATGCAAAATCGTTAAAAGACGAGGGAGGATAAGAGTTATTTGCGATAATCCTCGCCATAAACAGAAACAAGGCTAAATGAGAATTGCCGGAGTAGAAATACCAGATAAAGAAAGACTGGAAATTGGTTTAACCAGGATTTATGGCATTGGCAGAAAGATTTCCAAGGATATTATCAAGGAGCTTAAACTTAGCGTTGACAAGAGAGTTAAAGACCTCAAGGGCGATGAAGTCTCGGCGATTATTAAAGTTCTGCAGAAATATCGCATTGAGGGTGATTTGCGCAAAGAATTTCGTGACAATATTGAACTTTTGAAATCTATTCGTACTTATAGAGGTTTGAGGCATACGATTGGCTTGCCGGTTAGAGGCCAAAGAACCAGAAGTAACGCTCGTACCAGGAAGGGCAAGAGGAGAACTGTCGGGGCCCTGAGCAAAGAAATGTGGGCGAAGATGGATGCGCAGCAACCAAAAACTAGTTAAATTTTAAATTAATTTCAAATGGCAGAAAAAAAAGCTAAAAGAAAAGTCAAAAGAGGGGTTGAACAGGTGCCGGTGGCAAAGGCAAAGAAAAAAATTAAGAAAGAAAAATTTGCTGTTGGTGGAGAAGGCAAGGTCTATATTAATGCTACTTTTAACAATACTTCAGTAACGATTACTGACGGTAAAGGGGCAACCCTAGACTGGATTTCTTCTGGCCGTTTGGGCTATACTGGAACGAGAAGATCTACTCCGTTTGTGGCTACGACAACTCTTGAGAGAGCAGTTGAGAAGGCTAAACAATTTGGCATTAGAAAACTGGCCGTTTTTATTAAAGGACCAGGGCCAGGCCGAGAGGCGGTACTAAGGGTTTTGCGGTCGAATAGAGACATGGATGTTCTTTCTATCTCTGATGTTACCCCAATCCCTCACAACGGACCCAGGCCACCCAAAAAGAGGAGAGTTTAAAGAATAATGACAAAGATTAGCGCTAAATGCCGAATTTGCCGTCGCGAAAGAACAAAACTCTTTTTAAAGGGTTTGCATTGCGTTTCTGGTAAGTGTCCTTTAGATCGTAAGGGGCCGGTGCCTCCGGGAATTCATGGCATTAAGAGTAGCGTTAGGCTTTCTCAATATGGCCGCCAGTTAAGAGAAAAGCAAAAGATAAAAAGGTTTTACGGTCTAAGAGAGGCTCAATTTAAAAATCTTTTCGACGAAGCCAAGAAGCAGACGGTTTCGCCAGTAGGAGAAGTTTTACTCTCTTTTTTGGAAAGGCGATTAGATAATGTTCTCTATCGCTTGGGGATTACGCCTTCGCGAGATTTTGCCAAAAGATTGATTGCTCACGGTCATATTCGTGTCAATGGCAAAAAGATAACCAGTTCTTCCTATCGGGTTCAGCTTAATGATGAGATTATCCTTGATCAAAAATCAGCTAAAAATATTGCCATTATAGAATGGATGAAGCAAGCGGAAAGTCAAGTGCCAACTTGGTTAGAAAAAAAAGGCTTAGCCGGGAAAGTTAAGGCCATGCCAGAGGTAACCGGCTTATCAGAAGAGCTTAACGTTTCCTTAGTGATTGAGTTTTACTCCCGTTAAAATTTATAAATTAAAATTTATCTATATAAAGAGGAGATTAAAAAATGGTTAGCGAAGCACAATTCTTGATCGAGGAAAACAAAGCCCAAAAGGATTACGGCAGATTTACGATTGGTCCTCTCCCAGCAGGAATGGGCCATACTTTAGGCAACAGCTTGAGAAGGGCGCTACTAATTGTTCTGCCAGGAGCTGCCATTACCCAAATGAAGGTAAGTGGCGCCAGTCATCTTTTCAGTACCCTAAAAGGCGTGAAAGAGGATTTAATCGAGATCATGCTTAATATTAAACAACTTCGCTTTACCTATGAAGGAGAGAAGCCAGCGATGCTTAAGCTGGACAAAAAGGGTCCGGGAGAAGTTAAGGGTAAAGACCTTTCTTTACCCGCGGGTGTAAAGTTAATTAATCCCGACCTGGTTTTGGCTCATTTAGCTGACAAAAGTTCTTCTTTGAAAATGGATTTGACCCTGGAAAAGGGTTGGGGCTATTCTTTGGCCGAAGAGCACAAGGGTGAAAAAATCGGCATTATTGCCGTTGATGCCATTTTTAGTCCAGTGATTAGGGCTAATTATAAAGTGGAAGCAACCAGGGTTGGCAAGAAGACCAACTGGGACAACTTAATCATTGAACTTTGGACTGACGGAACGATTTCTCCCAAAGAAGCTCTTAGAGAATCTTCTCGAGTCCTGGAAAGGTATTTCCAGCAGATTATTAAGCCAAAGACGGTTAAGGCTAAGGCCAAGGAGGAGGCGGAAGATTATCTGACTGAAGAACTGTTCATTGAGGATTTAGAATTGCCCTTGAGGTTAACTAATGCCTTAAAGGCAGCGGGCTTCTCTAAAGTAGATGATTTAATTGCTGCCGGTAAAAACAAAGTTAAGACAGCTAAAAATGTTGGTGAAAAATCATTAAAAATGATTGAGAAAATTCTAAAGAAAAAGGGATTTTCCTGGGAGAAATAATGAGGCATAAGGTTTTCGGCAGAAAA
Organism: uncultured Gammaproteobacteria bacterium; assembly: GCA_964569725.1. Taxonomy (GTDB): domain Bacteria; phylum Patescibacteriota; class Microgenomatia; order UBA12405; family CAZMUE01; genus CAZMUE01. The sequence continues at coordinate 1,847 of CAZMUE010000008.1, read as the reverse complement.
CTTAATCGCGACCATAATCATCGGCAGAGCCTGTTTAAGAATCTTTTAAAACAGCTTTTAATTCATGGTCGGATCAAAACTACTTCTGCCAAGGCCCTAGCCGTTAGGCCACTGGTTGAGAAAATTATCGCCAGGAGCAGGGCTAATAACTTAGCTTTCAAACGAGAACTTTTCCGCTATTTCCAGGATAGAAAACAAGTGGATTTTTTAACTGAAAAAGTCTTGCCTTTTCTAAATAAGCGGAATGGTGGCTATACTAGGATTATTAAGTTGAAGAAAAGAATCGGTGACGATGCTCTAATCGTCAGTTTCGAATTAACTGATTGGTCTTTAGTGGAGGCGGCCAGGGTTAAAGAGCAAAAAGAAAAACAAGCTAAAGAGAAGGAAAAGAAAAAGGAGAAAAAAGATGCCAAGACAAAGCCCAAAAAGTGAAAAAAAACCCAAGAAGCTAGCCAGCAAAACTCTTTTTCCTAAAAAAGAGGAGATTAAAAGAGATTGGCATTTATTTGATGCCTCGGGGAAAATTTTGGGCAGGTTGGCGACAGAGATCGCCCTTAAGCTGATGGGCAAACACAAAACTGATTTTACCTATCATCTTGATTGTGGTGATTACGTGGTGGTAATCAATGCCAAAAAAATCAGAGTGACCGGCAGGAAACTTAAGCAAAAGGTTTATCAGCATTATTCCGGCTATCCGGGAGGCCTAAAAGAAGTCAGTTTGGGGCATTTAATGGAAAAGAAACCGGAAAGAGTGATTTACTATGCGGTTTGGGGCATGTTACCCAAGAACAAATTAAGAAAGCAACGGATGGCGCGTTTAAGAATTGTTGCTGACAGTGAAAATCCATATCAAGACAAATTTTCCAGCAAAAAGGAGAAAAAAGATGCCAAGACAGAGTAAAAAAACCTCTCAGAAGAAAAAATATTTTCACGCAGTTGGGAGAAGGAAAACAGCGACGGCAACGGCCAAACTTTATTTAGGTAAAGGAGAATTAATGGTTAACGGGCAGTCGATCGAGAAGTATTTCAGTGGCCAGGCAGCAGTTGCTGCCTATAAGAAACCGTTCGAGATTGTTAACGGTTGGGGGAAATATCATGGTGTGGTTATGGTTAAGGGCGGCGGCATCGCCGGACAGCTAGAGGCAGTAGTTTTGGCTTTTTCCCGGGCTCTAGCAAAAGCTGATCCTGAAGAATTAAGACCATTGTTGAAAAAAGAAAAGCTTCTTAGAACCGATGCTCGCGTCAGGGAAAGAAGAAAAGCCGGGCAAATGGGTAAAGCCAGAAAAAAGAAGCAGTCTCCAAAACGTTAAGGCCCAGAAAGCAAATTTATAGCCTCAATAATCTGATCGATTCTTTCTTTGGCCTCTTCAAGGCTTAGTCTCTTCAGGTTGTGAGGGAAATAATGAAAAACTAAATTTCTTCCTTCTTTCCAGGTTTTCCAAGCGAAATCAGCCGTTCTTTCTCCTTTTTCTTTACTGAGCTTTTTATAAACAGAGAAACGCTGTTTTTTCAGGGAAGGATTCAGAACTTTGCCGACCCTAAAATGATCTCCGTAAAATTCGTGTTCGTCAATATAGCCCGATTTAAGGAAAAAGGTTTTTAAAAATCCCTCATAGGCTTTAGCTAGAGGAGCGACCAAGAAGGAATAATCAGAAAAGCTTTGCCTGCATCCATAGATTCCCTCAAGAAGTTTCGAACTATCCTCTATTAATTGTTTTTGTTCAGGCGGAAGTTGTTTCCAGACAGAAGCATAAATGGTTTTCATAATTTAATTTTTTCATGGAGTAGATCATTTTGCAACTGAATCCTGGTTGGCATATTGTCAGTATTTTGGGTCGGAGAGGCGG
>CAZMUE010000007.1:0-12195 GCA_964569725.1 uncultured Gammaproteobacteria bacterium | reverse complement strand
ACCACGCCAGTAACAGGAATGGCTCCTTGAACAGAAGTAGGCTGAACAACCACAATGGTCACTTTGGTCACGCTGTCGCCAATAACACCAGAGCCATTGCCAATATTATTGAAAGCGCGGATGGCAAAATAATAGTCTTTGTTGCAATCAGGCACAGAATTGATAATGCTGGTTTCTTGGTTAGAGCCAATACCAATGCTGGCAACCCGGCTTCCATCATCAGCAGTGAAATCAGTCTTGTCAGAACGATAAACTTCCACTTTATCGGTTTTGCCGCCATCATCAGCGGTTTTAAAAGTGATTTTATAGTCACAGCTGTTAAGCTTCTCTTTAGAATAGCTCTGGGGCGTCCCTGGATATTCGTTACTGTAGTCTACGGAGACAACCTGCGATTGGGCGACATCACCGTTGATAAAAGCCTTAACGCCAAATTCATAGATCCCTTTTCCAGAAACAACTCCGGAGTCAACTAGACAATAACCTGTGTTCCCGCCTGGACTCAAAACCAAATCGCTTCCAAATTGAATTTCCGGAAAGGCGACATCAGGATCAGTTGGCCCTTTTTTATAGCACTTGACCGTTATATCGCGGCCCTGAATATCCAAGGCAACAAAATTGATCTCAAAGTTATTTTGATTATTAGGAGTTTTAGGCTCTTCTAGCCTGATCATAAAATCAGCTGCCTCAATCTGATAAGGCTTAAAAAGCAAGCCGAAGCTTAAGATCACAAAAACTGCCAGAACCCGAAGGCTCTTGAAAATAAAGCCCAAACCTAAGGCAAAAAGAACTGCGGCTACTGTCAACCAAATTGTCTGCGCGCCCGTGGCCGGCAACTCAGTAACAGCTCCCAAAACCTCACCAGCCTCTTCTTTTTCCACGTTGAAACCAGCACTCTCTTGCTGTTCCTTAATGACATTGACCGCTGTCCCGACAAAAATCCCGCTTGCCTCATTAGCCAAAACCAGGGTCTCGTCTCTGGAAGTGGCCTTAGCCCAAGCTAGGTCTTTATAGAGACCTGGATCCTGATCTACGGAAATATCAGCCAAATATTCTAAAGTAATCTTGTCTCCGGGGTTGAGCCGACCCAAACCAATCAGATCCCAAACTCCAGGTGAGGCATAAATGGGCTCAGGCAGACCTAGCACCTGAGTGCCGTTAAGGAAAACTTTATAGGACCCGGGGCGATACTTAAAGCCGCCAGCAGGCAAATCAGTGACAAATAGATCATCAACCACATTATCCAAAACCTCAAGATTCAAGGTGAAGGTAACGTCAGCGCCCGGAACTTGGTCGACAGGATATTTATTGTTGCTCTTGGCAAGGATTAATTCCGGAGGAGTTGCCAGGTAGTTGCCGATATGGCAACTAACATTCTCTCCGGCGCCAATGATCACCAAATGACTGTTATCATTATCAACTTCATCCTGAAGATCATTACTGCAGTAAATATTGGTTTGCGCCCATCCGGTTTCAATGACTTCGCTTAAAAGGTATTCATTGGGTAAAAGATTCCCAAAAATCGCCTCTCCAGCAGTATCGGTAACCTGATCGGGTTGATCACTCAGAGAAATAATCCAGTCAGTTAAAACCGCCTCACCCGCATCTTTTAATCCATTCTGATTATCATCCAGAAACTTGGTTACAATCAGGTTGCCCCTTTGCCTATTAGTAAAGGTGCAAGTAACAATTTCTTCAGGATCAAGGACAATCTCGTCAGGAGTACTTTCATCATCGCAAAGAGCGTTTTGTAAATCCCAACCCTGGGGAACCATTTCGCTGACTGAATAAGTACCAGGCACTAGAGGCAGGCTTTCGTTTGACTGCCCGTTTGCCAAAACAAAATCTTCGCTATAGCTAGAACTGAAAACAAATTGCTCTGTCGCCCCTAGGGGATCCGTGACCTTGGTAACGATAATCTTGCCAAACTGATCATCATTGGTCAGGGTACAAGTAATCTCTTCTCCTTCGTCTAGGGTTACACTACCACCCAAAACCTCAGGACAACCTCTGCCAACAATGGAGACAAAGGCATAGCCAGGAAGTTGGGTTTCATCAATAGCCAAAGGAATGTTGGCATCTACCAAAGTCGTTGCTCCAGACAAAACTGCCTTACCATCAACAGTTAAATTAAAGTCGTCAGGAACGGCTGTGCCACCATGATTATTGATAACTTCCTTAATTAAGGTAATCTTAGCCGGCTGATCATCGTTGGTAATATTGCAGGTTTTGCTTTCACCAACTCCAAGAGTAATGGTGCCGTCTTCAGAACAATCTCCGCCCCAAAGAGAAGGAAGATATCCAGAAAGACTATCCTCACTAGCGGTATGGCTACCGGCGAGTAAAGAAATCTCCTGATCCCAAGCAACGGAATTGCCATCAATATAGGCCTGGAAATCATTAATCTGAGCGTTTCCACCATTATCATTAACGACTGTTTTAACCAGTTTTAATTTAGGGGCAATATCATCATTGGTGATGGTGCAAACTTTTTTGTCACCAATTTCTAATCTGCCGTTGCAGTCATCGCTATAAGAAGCATTATAACCTGGTTGATTCGTTTCGGTTACAGTATAAGGACCGACGTCAAAAATATTTTCCTCACCGCTAATAACTTGCAAGTCATTGACAAAAAGCGGGAAATCAGCGACCTGAAGAGTTCCGCCATTGTCATTAATAACCACCTTATTAACAACCAAAGTAGGCAAGCGGCTATTTTCAAAAGTACACTTAACCGTCTCTCCCGGATCAAGATTAAAAGTGGCTGTCTTTGTCTCCAAATTGCCAGTACTATCATTATCATCACAGGAAATATTAGTTAATTCCCAACCCGTAGGCAAAACCTCGGCAGAAGAATATTGACCAGGGGCTAAATTAGCAATGCTAATTTGCTGACCATCGGAAAGGAATCCGGCAACATCGCCAGTAAATTCAAAAATAGTCTCAGCCCCATCAGGCAAAGTCTGTTTTTCCACAATAATCGCACCCCTTTTAGTATTGGTGAAAGTGCAGGTAACCGCATCTCCGGGATTCAAAACGATATTGTCGGGCGTATTACCAGCATCACAAACAGCGCTGGTCAAATCCCAACCGGCAACAGTTGATTCGCTAACTGTATAAACGCCTGGGAAAAGTCCAGAAAAAACTTGAGTATTGGAATACTGATCATCGTCATCATCATCAAGAATAAAAGCACCGACATCTCTGCCAGCAGCCAAGAAAGAGAAATCTTGTTCGTCATTAGGAACAGCGTCTTTGATAATGGTTAAAGACGCCTTGTTAACATTATTGCTGAAAATACAAACTGTAGTTCCACCAACCTCAACAAAAGCATCAGCCGTATCTTCTAAAAGAGGATTTTCTGAACAATTCGCGCCAGCAATAGAAACCAGATGATAGCCATTTGGCCCGTATTCGGTAATAGTATGCGTTTCTAAAGTATTAACTTGACCAAAATCAACTTCACCCTGGGCGTTAGCGGGAATAGGATCACCGCCATTTAGGCTGAATTTCCATTGGGTTAAATCAGCACCATCGTCAACCACCTTAACGGCTTTTAAGTTGCCTGTTTCTCTGGTGTTGGTAATAGTGCAGGTTTTGCTTTCGTCCAAGCCAAGATGAACATTGCCTTGGGCATCGCAATCTCCGGAAATAACAGCGGCATAGCCTGGCTCAGCGTCTTCATGAACCCGATGATCACCGGCATTAAAACCATTTTCTATGCCGCTAACCACTTGAGTATCATCAACATAAAGATTAAAGTCGCTAACCTGCTTATCGCCGCCATTAACAACCTTAACCACAGTTAATCTTGGCTGAATATCGTCATTAATGATCGTGCATTCTTTAGTCTCTCCAGGACCAATCGTGCCCTCACAATCACCAGAAAAGCTTTTAGCATAACCAGACAGTTCTATCTCATCAACGCTATAATCTCCGGGGTCTAGAGTAACCGTAGTCCCATTTTCATTACCGGGAAAAGAACTGGGCGAAGCATTCTCAGCGCTAACATTAATAGTAAAGGCAGAAGCGACCCGATCACCGCCATGGTCATTAATCACGTCTTTATAGACAATCAGCGTCCCTTGGCCCAAGTTGCCGAAATTAACGGTTTCATTTTCCCCATCGGCAAGAGAAACTAACTGAGTGATGGCAGTAGTGTTAACCCAACCCGACTGCAAAGTTTCGCTGATACTATAATCTCCGGCCCTGAGAGTAGGAAAAGTGGTGCAACCATTTGCGCCCGTATTTTGACTCATGTCTCCAGGGAAAAGAGTCATTTCCCAACCAGAAAGAGCTGGTTCGGCGGCGTCCCAAACTTGGTTAGCGTTTAAGTCATGAAATTTACAAGCGGTGATAGAACCATAATCGGGTAGATAAACCTCAACGGTGTCTCCAAAGACATTGCTCAAAACCAAATCAGATTGAGGCCATTGGCTAACTGGTTTAACCGTTATCTCAAACTGCTCTGAGATCATTTCCCCAACACTAATATCCTGAGCTGGCCAAGAGATTATTCCGACGCTAACAATTCCGGAACGGCCGTTTCCATCTGGATCAGCATTGGTTAAATCAGCATATTCCAAAATGTCGGCAATATCATCACTTATGACATAGCCGGGGATCTCTAAATTTCCAGTATTGCTAACCGTTAGGGTATAGCGAAGGACATCTCCTGGCTCAGCCGGATCCGCGGGAGTAGTCGCTCCTGGATCAGTGATATTGATAACACTTTTATGCTCTTCGTATTCTACAAAGAAAGCGTCGGCGCCCATCCAGTCTTTCTGCAAGGGGTTAGTATTAGAATCAGAAGTGGAGGCAAAAGCCAAACCATTTAAATTTGTTTTTCCGCATAAAGCCGCTTGAAAAGCAGGATTGGCGTTCAAAGGAACGGCGATCTCCATCCAATATTGGTCATTACTGGAATCGGCATCGCCATAGGTTTCTGTTTCTAGCCGAGTGTAATTATTTTCTGTTTTGTCAGCGCGGGCGTACCAAAGAACGTTGCCAGGAGTATAAGTTGTATCTCCGGGATCATTAGGATAAATACCAATAGTGCCCTGTTCGCCGCCATCGCCCTTAAGATTTTTAGTAAAACCACCAAAAACATCCAAAACGTAATCACTTTGGCCATCACCATTAGCATCTAAGAGAAAATCCCAGTGGCGAGAAACATAAAGGGCGTCTGATCCACCCGAGGCTGAAGGATTGCCAACTAGTCTCATTCTTAAGAATAAATAATCATCATCACAATCAGGAGTTCCACTATCACTATATTGATATTGCAAAGAGGCATAGTTACCAGGATTAGTTCCCGACTTATCTGCACCTGAGGCAATATCAATTTCAGCGGGGCTGACATTTGTTCCACCATTACTAGGATCATAATTACCAATGCCTGAAGTGTTCTCAAAATCATTAACAATGTGGCCGCTGGCTGTTAAATAGTCCACCCAGGAGGATGGCCAACTGGTGGCTAAAAGAGAAATTCCTAAAACCTTCATTCCGGAAACTCCTTCCAAAATCGGCGCTGGAACTATTTCTGGAACCGGAGTCGCTGTTGGCTGAACATCATCAACATTAGGATTCTCCAGCCAAATCTCTTCTGCTTTAGTTAAATCTAAATCCTCAGGAGTTTCTTCTAAAACAACGTTTAATTTCCCAGATTCAATAACGAATCTTTGGGCATTAAGCCAAGATTCACGCCAAACCTGAACCTTCAAAATTCCCCTTAGAACCTGATGAGGAACGCAATTGCCTCCAGTAGAGCAGGTCCCGGCATAAACGTCTCTTTTAAAGCTATCAATGGTGTTGTTCTCGCTGGAGCCATAAACTACTTCTGTCTTTTCCGGAGTCCGGTAAGCCAAAAGATAGTCAACCGTCTCTTTAGTGTTAACAGAAATGGAAAATGAATTTGTTTTGTCGTTAAAAGAAATCTCCGCCTTTATCTTCCCGGCCGCATAAGCTGGACTAGACAGGAGATATAAGAAGGGGAAAAAGGACTGAAAAAGGAGCGAAAAAAGAGAAGCGCCATAAACGCTTTTCTGAAACTTTTCGGAACTTCGTTTAAAAAATCTCTTAAAAAAAACTCATTTATTTAGGTTACTTTCCTTATCCTATATTCAGAGAAAAATTCTAACATCAAGATCCTGTTTTGTCAATAAGCAAATCCCAAATCTCTCTTTAGAAAAAGAAAGATAATACATTATATTATATATTATGTAGTAATTTTACTATATTGCGGTCCTTCTCATAATAAAGTTTCACTTGCCGTTAGCGCCGAAGATGACCATCAGATTTCTTTGGCGGGGACCATCAAGTTCGACCAGAAAAAGCCGCTGCCATTGCCCCAGCATCAATTTATTATCAACCACAAATAGAGTCTTATGCTGACCCAAAAGGGTAGCTACTAAATGGGCTTCGGCATTCTGATCGAGCTGATCATGAGCCCAGGTTTCACCTGCGGTCAGTTTCTTAACGAACTTCAGATAATCCTTTTTGAGATTAGGCTCATTCTCATTAATAGTCAGAGCACAACTGGTATGAAGAACAAAAACATTGCAAACTCCGTCTTTAATTTTTGCTTCTTTAACGGTTTTTTCAATCTCAGCAGTAATATCAATAAACTCAATCTTTTCTTTGGTCTCAAAACAAAGCGTTTTTGCAGCCATGGGTTTAAGTGTTTAATTCTAACACGCCTTTCAATTTTTTGGCTCTCCATGTTAACATTATTTAATGGCAAGGGAAAATTCTGCTTCAAAAACGCTTTATCGCCCCGATCAGGGGCAATTCCTCGCCGGCGTTTGCGCTGGTTTAGGTAAATATTTCAGTTTTGATCCAGTTATCTTAAGAATAATCTTTATCCTTATCGCTGTTTTTGGAGGCTCAGGTGTTCTTGCTTATCTTCTGCTTTGGCTCGTGATTCCTCCAGAATCAAGCCTTAAGAAAAAAGGCCAAGATCCAGTTAAAGAAAGCGCTCAGGAAATAAAAGACCGGGCCAAAGAATTCAGCCAAGAGCTAAGGGCGATCGGAAAGAAAAGCGCTTTTCATACCTGGTTTGGTATCAGCCTAATCTTTTTCGGCATTATCTTTTTACTCAACAATTTTGGCATTTTCAGCTTCTTTTCCCTGTATAAATTCTGGCCATTAATTTTAATTATTATTGGTTTAATGATTTTCACTAAACAAGAATGAAAGAAGAAGAAAAACTAACTCAGCAACCTAAGGAAAAACCGTTAAGGGGCTACTCCAAGCATGGCTCAGGCGTCACCACCGCCTTAATTTTAATTTTCGCGGGCATTATCTTTTTGCTTAACAATTTCGGGGTTTTGCCCTGGTCTGTCTGGGCAATGGCTTGGAAACTCTGGCCTCTAATTCTAGTAATCCTAGGCGTGCAGACTCTTTTTGGCAAATCGTGGCTGGCCGACTTTCTCATTTTTCTCTTTGCCATTGCCATTCTTTTCTTTGCTTTTTGGTTTCTTGTTGCTGGCAAAGATTGGCGCCAAGGAAAACTATGGGAAAAATATTATCGCTGGATTCCGCAAGAGAAATGGAATCAGCTCTCTCCTTAATTAGTGGGGATAAATTACTTCACCGAGGCAAAAGATCAAAACAAATAGGCCGAGAATTACTGCCAGAAAAACAAAGGGGCTTCTTTCTTTAAATTTAATAATGCTAATCAAGCCGATAAAAAAAGCACTGATGGCGCAAAAAGCTGCCGAAAGGACTGAACCCGCCAAGGGAATATTACTGAAAAAAGTCTCTCCGCCTCTTTGACCGGATCTCACCAGAAGATTAAAGACTAACATTAAGCCAAAGAAAAAAGCGATTAGTTGGAGCGATCGTTTTCCTAGGGTCGTTTTTGGGATAAACATCAAAATCAGCATAGCACGGTTCGCCCCCAATTAACACCTCATTAAAATCCATGCTAAAATATCCCATATTAAAATGATTGTTAGAGAAAAAGAAGCTCTCGGCGCCGCAACTCTTTGGGAATTACAGCCATTATTAACCCGAAGGCTCTGGACTGGTTTTCCAATTGTCAGAGCTGAAGAAAGAAGGTTCCGACTTGCGCCCGGGTTTGATGAACAACTTTTACATCAGATAAAAGATTCTATTGATCGCCGAGGCGCCAGCAGCCCAGGGGAAGTTGTGCTGGAAGTTGGCCAAAAAAGGGAATCGGAAATAAGAGCCGCCTGGAGATGCCTACAAGAAAAGTTGGCCCTGGGCCGACTTTATTTATCTTTAATTATTCCAGAACCAACGGGTGAGGTTGTTTGTTTTCATGGAACCAGCACTCATCATTTATCCCGAATTCAAGCAACAGAAGGATTAAGAGCCAACCAACCAGATCTGGAAGGAAAACTTTCTCCTTTTAGGTCAAGAAAAGAGGGCTGCGTCTTTGTTCATGTCAATAACGTTGTTGGAGCTGTCGCCTGCGCCCAGTGGACTGTAAAAGAGCTTCGAAATCAAAAAGGCATTGCTGCCCAACCGGCAATCTGCGTCTCAAGAGTTAGGCCAGAAGAACTAACACCAGACCTTGATAGCAGCTTCTCCTCTTTTAAAATAAGGCTGGGCCAACAAACCTTACCCGTGGAAGAGGCTTTCCTCTAGCTCACTCAAAATAAGCTAAAGAAATAAGGATTCAGGATCGGGGCCAAGGTGAAAAATAAGGCTCCGAAAAAACAGGGAGTCAAAAGAGGATTCTTAGCATTACTCGAAAAAACCTCTGAGGGTCAGGGCAAAATTTTAACCCCGTATCTTCTCTAATAATCCTAAAGATTGAAAACGAAAAGAGTTGCTAAAAAAACGAGTTGCCTCTCAAACGATGGTATGTTTTCCGACGAATTGATTGGACAACTGAGCTTGAATACCCAGAATTTACGAATAAGGAAGTGAATAGATTTCTACAACTTAAAATCTAATGTGGTTTTTAATATTCTCTGCCAACTGTTTCAATATGGTCGGTAATAATTCCACTGACAGGCAGATTTTTAGCCCACTTTATCTCCTCTGGCGTATCTACCATTAAGTAAACAGGACTGTTGTTTTCTTGAGCCTTTTTAATAAAGTTAAATGGCCAGCCCCACATGTATTTTGAATACTGCTTCGTCATTCCCACAGCCAAGCCATTACACTCATCGCCAAAACCCAATATGCCAAAGCTGGCAATGTATTTGACTATGCAAGACTTCATTTCCGATCTGTTGGCTAATAATCGATTTACTTCTGGAACCTCTCCTTTTATGTAATCTCCGATTTCTTTTGAACCCCAATAATAGATATTTTTTCTCTGTTCCGATCCCAACTCTTTTAGTTGATTGATTAGCAAGTCTGCTGTTTCCCTGGTTCTATCCTTGTGATCAATCAAAAACTTTTTGTCAGGAAATTCTTCTAAAACTTCTTGGAGGGTGGGCATCTTCCCCACACCTTTACCCCTGAACGGATAAGTCTTCCCGTTATCAAAAGTAAACCCGTAGCCAACATCAAGTTTTTTAAGTTCTTCCACCGTGTAATCGTTAATTTTCCCCTGCCCGTCTGTTTTACATTCCAAATTTTCCTCATGATTGATCATCAAAACATTGTCCTTGCTCGGTCTGATGTCAATTTCAACTATTGTTGCTCCCAGTTCAAAGGCTTTGCCGATTGATTCTATTGTGTTTTCAATATAGGTTTGTTCTTCACTTGGCTCATAAATATGGGTTGCTTCACAGCCCGTTGCTAAATCGTATTCTCCCTGTTTCCACATCACATGAGCACCCCGATGGGCAATTATTTCAAAACTACTTGAGTTTATCCCTTCTAAATTACCTGGATAAAAATATCGGAAAATGGCAAAAACAATTAAAATCGCAAATGAGACTAAAAATAGCCTAACTACTTTTTTCATACTTATCTCTTGTTATTTTTATTGTATCCGACTACTAAATACAAAATGCCTGGAACAAGAGGGGCAAGTAAATTAATACTGAGGTTTGCCTCCGTTAAAAGCCCGACTGTAAAACCTATCACGATCGGTATCACTGTAAGAAATCCTCCAGCCTTGGGGTATTTCCACCCCAAGGCAAGTCCGACAAAAACAAGAGGCATCATTGTTAAGGCGACATTTTCCCACAATGAGTAATCAGAATTGGCAAATGGCAAAGGGTTGCCGTAGCCGAAATAAAACGGTAAGGCAAAGATTAGAATACATAACGCCAGTATTCTAGCAATCCATTTGATTGTGTTTACTCCCTTTTTATTCATAGTTTAATCTTAACACCTTTCAACAATTTTTCTTTTGTCAAACACATTTACTCCCAAGACTCTTTAACCCAACTAATAAATTCCGCATCAATGTCTTTTGGCTCTTTAAGATCGAGAAAATATGCCCAGCGTTGTTTTTGGAAATGTAAAATCTTCTTAAAACGAGGGCTTTTAATTTCTCTCCGAGCAGTAAACTCAAAGATTATCTTTTGAGTTTGAACTCGGACAGCAGCAAAAACAAGAGTATGGATTAAACCAATGTAGGCTTTGCCAATTTTGTATTCAAAATCCAGCTCTTTGCTTAATTTTGTAATTAACTCATCAAAAAGCGGCTTCATCTCTGCCCGCTTACCACGAAAATGGTAGTCGAGAGGATAAGTGGACTGTTCGTTTATTTTAATCGTCATACTTTTATTCCACGCTTTTTAATCTCTTCCAGAATCTTTCCTCCCAAAGGACGGCATTGACAATTCCTAACATGCTCAATATGCCATTCGACTCTTTGATCCAGTGTTGGATTTTTAGGCATCTTGTTAGCTAGATGCCATTCTTTGTTGATTTTCATTCTTTTTAATTTTAACCCAAACCAAGAATTCATTAAAGCTTAAATATTCGGTAGCTACTCTATCCGCCTCCCCAGAAGAAATTCACAAGGTTTGACTCGATAAACCAAGGCTATACGATATAAGAAATCGGCTACTCCGAATCAAAATCACAATTCTTTTTGGTAAAATATCCCATAAGGATTTGCATGAGCGAACTATTAGCTAAAATAGGAAAGGGTTTACTCGAAAGAATTGGCCTTTATCCTGAAGAATCTGATTTTGTCGCTTCGGGAAATGACTCCCAAGTTTACCGCCGCGGCGGTTTGGCAGTTAAATTTTATTGCCGCTCTAAACTAACCCTAGGAGATTTATGGCGCTATCAGGCAGAAATGGCCCTGTCTGGCCTAGCCGTCATGGGCCAAAGAGTAAGAATAGAAGAACATACCCTGGAGCTGCGAGTCAATCCCATTCTTTGCGTAGGAATAGCTGAATGGGAAGGTCGAAGCATTCCCTTTTCTGTCTCTCCTTTTATTGACCTTCCTAGCCTAACTAAAGGTTTGTCATGCCAGATTCCCGTTGACCTGGCTATCCGCCAACCGCTCAGAGAAGCAACAGAAACAATTAGGCGCAGAACCGGCTTTTGGAATGTAGAAATCTGCCGCGTTAACTGCAAAATAGATCCGCAAAAAGATGAGCTAATCATCACCGACATCTGCAAAAGAATTGGCCCAAGGTCATCCTAACTGCTATACTGAAGCGAATATGTCTTCAAAGAAAAGTCTTAAAAAAAGAGGCGTCATTATTGCTGTGGGATCCTTGGCCCTGATTATTACTAGCGCTCTCGTCATTCCCATCATCAGCAAAAACAAAAAAATCCTCCGCGAAAATCTTGAATTAATAAGCAAAGGGGAAGAGCTAAAACAACTCTTGAATAACGTTGAGCTCGAAATCAAGGCATTAAAGAGTCAAGACCAATATCTAATTAACCAGAAACAAGAAGAAGAAATTAAAAACATCAAAACTACCTATAAAAAAGCTGTTCAGTCATACGAAAAACTTTTGGATCTCAGAAACAGCACGAGTAAAACCAACCAGCTGGAAGAACTGTTTAGCGACGCCCTAGCGTTGCTTTCCCAAAAGAATTATGCTTCTGCCGAGGCTATTTTGATTGATTTAGATAAAAGCATTCTCGAAGCAAAAGAAAAAATTACCTCTGCCTTCAAGATTCCCACTAATGTTGCCAGCAATAACACTCCGCCTGATTCTGGCTACAGAAGACAAAAGGTGACTACTAATGGCAGTGATTATCTGGTAGATATTATCACTGCCGATTTAAACTCTACCAAAGTGATTGTTGACACCGCTTCAGACTCAGACTGTCGCAATGATTGCCCAGTTTTGTCTTTAG
>CAZMUE010000006.1:0-12498 GCA_964569725.1 uncultured Gammaproteobacteria bacterium | reverse complement strand
TCTATGGCTGGGCCACAAGCATCAGCTCCAGAAGTAGCCCCCAATCTGACCGAGAAAATACCATCTTCATCAGGAGTAATATCGCAACTGTTTGAGGTCCAAAGATTATTGCCAACGGTTTCGGCATCGTAAAGCTTAAAGACAAAACTAGTGCTGCTAGTGATAGGAGTATCTTGAGAGTCAGTTAAACGGCCTTGAAAAGATAGCACTTTAGCTGGAGAAGTGAGAGCAGAAGGATAAGCTAATTGTTTAAGAGCTTGTTTAAAAAGCTGTTGATAGCCAAAGATGCCCAAGCCAGCAGCCATTACTAGCAAGAAAGCTAAGGCTAAATAGGGAAGGATAAGGCTATCTTTAAATCGTCCCAAGGGAAAAAGTAGACGACTGAATTTAAAAGCTGAAGGAGTTAGGGATAGAACAGTTTTCTTTTCTTGTTGAGTTGGCTCTGGTTTGATGCCTAATTCTTCTTTGCTGAATTCAATGAATTTGCTAATAGCTGCTTCTTTACGCTTGATGGTTGCAGGACTAATCCTTTTAGTCTCAAGCCTTTGCAGGTAGCTTTTGATTTGGTCTGGTTTAAGGAGATCGCTTAAATTCATAATGATGGTTGAATAATGCGCCATTCAAAATCAATATCATGGTCAATTGGTTTCCTGAGGCCAGCGATAAAATGACTGCATTCTTTGGTTTCTGGGTCATAAGCTGACTTCTTTTTGACAAAAAGAACCTGGCCAGCTAAATAATCTTCGCTGTGAAGGTAGATTTGGCTTTGCGGAGAAAGCTCAGGGTTGCAGATCTTGATCTCTAGATTATTGGCGGGAAGGATGGCCTTACCTTTTAGGGTGTTGGCTTCAGGCTCGACAGTAAGAGTGATATCTTCTTTTTCAGCCTGGTTAGCCACTACTGATTGTTCTAAATTGAGATTTTGGGGGAAGGACAACTCAATCATTTCATGGTTTAGAAAATCATCTTTTTGCTTTTTAGCACCTTGTAGGCTTAAATTCAGAATTAGAGCAAAAGAAGAGCAGAGAAAAACGATAAAGGCAGTTTTTTTCATTTTAAACCTCAATTATTAACCCGGACATTAAGTTCCAAAAGGAAATTTCTAATGTCAGCAGTGTAATTTTTAATAGTGTTGCGGCTGCAGTTTTGTTTTTTTAGATAGCTACCGAATTTAGAGACGAGATCATTGATTTTTTTATCCATAGTTTTGGCGACTGGGAGGTTGTTGATTCTTAAGGCCGGGTCACGTTCTAACAGGCCCTTGTCAGAACAAAATTGGCAAAAAAGCCTAAGAGTTGCTAGACGGCGATTAATAGTCGATTTTGCCATATCTTGGGAACAAATAACTTTTTTGTATTCCTCAATAGTTTGGAAGTTAATTCTTTTGATTTCCTCTAGTGAAGCCCTAAGCGAGGGAGCAGTTTTTGACTCTGTCTTCTTGAGCCAAATAAGAAAGTGATTGAGGTCAGAGGTGTAGTTTCTAATGGTAATTAAGGAGAGACCCTTATTCTTAAGATGGTTTTTGAATACCTCAACTATATCAAAATCAATCATTTCAGCTTCAAAAGTAACTTTTAAAGATAAAACTTGCACCTTGATTTATAAGAAAGAGGTTAATCATTGCGGTTATTCCTTCGAAGGAGATTTTAGCTACAAAATTATAATAATTATACAAATTATACATAGGTATAACCAGACTACATTATTAGTAAAAAGATGTCAAGAGGATTAGTGATATCTATTGATATATTTAGATCATATGTAAAAAAGAAGCTTTTTATGCGGTAAATTTATTTCACAATGATTAAAACATTTTTACACAAGAACTTTCACGAGAAAATAGAATATATCAAAGTGCATCTTGAAAAAATTTTTAGCCACGGTTTTAACTGTTTGTCCTTTTATTCTGCGGTTATCATGCGGTTAACGGGTAGGAAAAGTGAGATAGTGTTTCTTGGTGTAGTTGCTATTGACTTTTATTTCCTTTTTGTGTAAATTCTATTCAATGGAATTACAATCAACTCCGTTAAATCAGGCTAGTCAACAACCTCAAGCTCAACCATCCAAACCAATCGGGGAACGTCCTGCAATTCCTAAGGGTTTATTAACGGTAATGTTTTTGGGCTTAGCGGCGATTGTAATTTCTGCTTTTGCTGTGCCTCGACTTCTGGTTTATTTAACCCGAGCTGCCAAACCAACCAATTTCTCTTTGAGCAATTCCTATATTTTTGGCTCTCCTTTAGTTGGACAGGCCAATGGTCAAGACAAAGTGCGGATTACTGTTTTTCTTTTGGACCAGAACGGTCGAGGAGTAGCAGAGAAGCAAGTTTCTTTAAGCTCGGCCGCAAAGGAAGGGGTTACGGGAAATGCTCAGATTAGCAATATCCAACCGATTACAGATAATTTTGGCAAAGCTGTTTTTGAAGTGGTTTCTTCTTTTGCTGGGCAGTTTGCTGTTAGTGCTACGGCTGACGGTCTAGGGTTACCCCAGGCAGTAACAGTAACTTTCAGATAGACTGCTAGCAGATGCGGAGGGGAATCTGCTATTTCTTTTTGCTCTTGCGCTTGCTCTCAGGGTTACTTTTTAATCCTTTGGCCATGAAAACAAGGGCGACAATTAAAGCAAAGACTAGGGTTTCCCATCGGAAGATAAAGCGGCTGATTCTTTGGCCTAAGTCATAACTCCAGCGCAGGATTTTAATAAGCATCCATTGCCACCAGGAAAGAGGTCTGAAAGTCAGAGCATTGCTCTGCGGAGAGAGATTGTCTTCTAATTTGTCACCGACAAAGATTTTCCAGCGAGTTGACTTAAAAGAAGGCAGATTAATCTCAAAATGACCCTCTTGGTTGCTTTCAACGCCGACTTTGGGGCCCTCTCGGGCAGAAACATGGGGGACAACAGCATCAAGAACCTCAAAAAGGAAAAATCTTTCTTCTTCAAAGAGGAAGATTTCAATATTGGTATTGGGAATAGCTCTGCCTTCTGCCTTAGCAGTCTCTCCTTGCCGGAACTGAGTCTTATCAATAGATAGTGAGGGAGAAAGAATAACGCCAGTGATTTTATTGTTAATCTTGTGTGGAGGAGGTGGAGTAAAACATAAAGGTGCGTTAGCTAACCCATCAACATCATAGCTGATAAAACAAAAATCCCCAGTCTTAAAAGGAATCAAAACATCTCGGAAAACGAATTTACCCTGGTTATCAGCAACAGTATGGAGTTTGATATTGCCTTCAGTAGAATGAAAATCAACTTTAGCCCAAGGTGAGGTCAGGCCCTGAATTTCAAAAAGGTAGCCGCCAACAGAAGCATAAACCTGAATGTTGCTTTCAGCAGGAAAATCAGGCTTAGTGACAGTCTTTTTCTGCCATAAAAGATCAGCTGCGGAAACCGGTTTAGTCAGGAGAAAAAAACTTAAAAGTAAACTTAGCCCTTTCAGGCATATGCTCAATTTAAAATACAGAGAGAAGTTATTTTTTCTTTGCTTCAGGCGCATTTTCTTCCTTAACTTCTTGCGCCTTTTTCTTGAAATAGACCAGAGAAAGAATGATTAAGGTGATGATTAAGACAATAACAATAATAATTTTGTAGGGTATTACCCAGAAGTAATTAGTGGCGATTAGAGCCTGACCCTGATTGCCGTAGCTGGCCTCCAGAGAAGTTTTAAAGCGGCCAAAGAGCCATTTTCTGCCCCAAGTGTTTTCAAAGACTCTGGACCGTCCAGGAAAGATATTTTTATCATCGAGCTTAAGGGTAGTTAAGGTCTTTTTAAAGAGATTAGAGATTTTAATTACTCCTTGAGGCTTAATGTGGAGATCAGAAAGATTTTCGATCTCAGCAGTAATCTTAATCGGACCATATTCAGAGAAGCGAGGAATATCTAGTCTGCGTACGTAAGCTTCTTCGTTAACCTCACCATTAACTGATAAATAGACCAGGCTGGCGACTGAGGGGATAACTTCAGCTAAACTCTCCTGAGGAGCAGTGCTTTCAGCTGGTTTGTAGATCACGGCAGCATAATGGCCGCCTGGTAAAGCATCATCAGGAACAACAATTAACATATCAAGAATCTTAGTTTCTCCTGGTTTAATGACAAAGCGGGTTGGCGAGACAGTCAGCCATTCAGCTAAAGACCAGCGATTATCAGCTTCTTGATTCCAAAGAAAAAGCGGGGTGCCTTCATTATTGCTGACGATAAAATCAATAACCTCAGCATTGATCGCCAATTCGCTTTCGCCTTGATTTTGAACTTTGATCTGTTTGGTAATGGTTTGACCAGGATCAGCACTTAAGTCTTCAACTCGCGGCGGAATGGCTGCCAAGCTCAGAACCTGGGCTGCTTGTGCAGGTAAAGCATGTTTAATGCCTACGAGGGCAAGACCGAGTAGGAGGGCTAATGGTAAAAGATTTTTCTTTTTTATCATTTTAAAAAGTAGCCGTAGCCACATAAGTAATAGCGTTGGTATAGGTACCAGCTTCTTGAGTCCCGGAAACAACTATTCGGTAGCAGACATAAGCATCTTGAGAATCGGCGACTGTTGTACTGCTGAAGATTTGAGCAGCTGCCTCCCCGTCAGTAGTAGCTGGGAAGCGGCGAGCATTGTAATCGGGAGTAACTGAATCATACTCAAACAATAAACTAGGGACGTCATCATCTGGGTCATGAAGAGAATAACCAAATCCTTTGGTGTTGGAAGCATCTTCCCAAAGGCCATCTTCGGTTTCTGAGCAGGTGTTAGAGGCATCACAGGAAGTATCAGCAATATAGGTGCCAGTGGTTAAGCCGGTGGCACCTATCAAAGATAATTGGTCTGATTCAATGGCCGTGACACCATAGCCATCATCAGCATTAGTAGAAACAGTTAGTTGTTGGACGGCATCAGTAAAGTTAGTGATAGAAATGCTACCAAAGGGGACTGTTGTGGCGGTAGTATTGACCGTGGTTGCCAGGGCAACGCCGCAGGCTCCAGCCGCAGAAGCACCAGTGGCAGTCATGCCAGCAATAGTAAGTTCAATTCTCGGATCTACGGTGGCGGTAACCCTGACTGATTCAACAACCGCGATTCTGCCTTGGGTACTGTCAACGCTATTATAGGAACTGTCAAGATGGTCAACATAAAAGGCATAAGTATCAGCGACGCCTTGGGTTTTAGATGTAGAAGAGGCAGCTGGATTGATAGGTTGTTGAGCAGCCGCCGTAGTGCCAATGGTTAAAGTTTTTTGGGCTAATGAGTTTAGGCCAGAATAATTACAGAGAATACAAGTATAGCCTGAAGAGCAATGAGCATCACCAGAATATTCGATAGTTGGGGTTCCGGTGTCAGGACAGCCAATCCAGGAAGTTTGAAAACTGCTGCGAAAATCAAAACCATCTAAATCAGGAATACCATCATGACTTTGGGTGGCGCCAACACCAGTAGCCTTAATTCTGATGCGATAATAACCATCGTTAATCTGGGAAACAGGAGTAAAAGTTACTGTATGCTGGGCGCTTCTAGTGGCCACGACGGGATCGCCATCATCAATATCAGTAGATTGCAACCCGCCGCTAGCGTGGTAGATAACCAATTCATTATCAGTGGAACCGACATCTAAGAAAGTATAATTAGTATTATCGCCAATCATGAGGGTATCTCCAGTAAAAAGATTTTTATTATTGATTGAACTAGCCCAGGCCGGGAGATCAGAGATTTTGATGTTAACAACAGAAGAGCCAGCAGTATTGCCGCTGCCAACCGTGCCGACAAAAGAAATGCGAGAACTACTGAGAGTGTTTTTAACTCCAGTCAATTCAGTGGAACTTAGCTTCTCGGGTCTGATCGTCTTAACTAAAATTGCCGCTAAAAAAACAATGGAAAAAACGACAAAAGAAGATAGTTTTTTACTTTTCAAGAAATTCACAAAATAGTTTTCTACTTCTCAATATTAAGGTAATTTAAATCATTTTTACACTCTAACTATGCTTTGTCAATAGGGACATTATCTTTTTTAGCCTTGAGTTTGGTAACGATAAGGCCTGCGATAATCATTAGTAAGATGATTTTGATGGGTAGGATATAGAAAGTGGTTTTAGCGCTGATAACTTTTTCGTTGCCATCTACCCTGAATTTAAGTAAGGCTTGATAGACGCCTGGCCAAAAAGAGGAGAACTGGCAAGGTTCGGGGAAGCAATTAATTTCCCTGGCTGAATCAACCAAAATATTATCAGGTCTTAAAGTTAAGGTTCTCATCTTTTTCTTGGTGAGGCGGTGATAGATTTCAATCTGGCCTTCTGGTTTTAAAAAAGCCTGACCAGTATTCTGGATCAGAATTTCGAAATTAGCTTTACCAAAAGAATCAAGTATCTTTGGCTGAGCAGAGAATTTGGCAATAACAGCTTGCTTCTGGGGTAGGCCAGAGCGGGAGATAGTCAAGAGCAGGTTAGCGCCAATCTTGATCAGATTCTTGCTCTGGTCGGGAGTGAAAAATTCTCCTTCTGGCGATTGCTCAATCAGGAAAGTGAAATAGCGGTCCTTTTCTGGTTCATTATCTGGAATACTGACTTTCAAAACTAATTGTTGAGAGGAGCTGGCAGCTAAACGAAAAGTTTGCTCTAATTTAATATCGGCATTAGTTAAAGAGAAGTAATTGGGAACCAAAGAAGGATTATCAAGAAAAAGGCTAAGGTGGCCTTCGGAATCAAGAGGTCCAAAAGCAACGATTCTGGGCTTAAGATAAAGATCAATTCCAGAGTGATTATTAATCTCAAAAGCGTAGACAATGCTTTTGCCTGGTTTGATCATGGCTTCAACCAGAGGGGGAGAAATGGAAAGGGAAACTGAAGCTTGGGCGAAGATCCTTTTGGGAGCAGCAAAAGAAATCAAGATAAAGAGGAATGCTTTTAGAAAAAAAGATTTAGATTTCATTTTGATTAATAAGTAGGAACAGCAATAAAGACAATGCTGGTTTCGTAGTCGCCAGCTTTTTGTTGGTTGCTGATATTGACTTTATAATTAACATTAGCTTGGGCTGAGGCAGTGGCATCATTACTGCTCATAATGATTTGGTGAGTTTCAGTGTTTTCGTCATCGGCAAACTGACGAAAATAAGTGGCATCAACAAAATCAGCGGGAATATCATCTTCACTCATGTTAAAGCCAAAGCCATAGACATTATCCAGGGTCCAGGGTCTGGCAGCGGTTTCGTCGCAAGTAGTGTCGTCGCAGGTAGTATCATTGATACAGCTGTTGTTAGCGCAACTGGATTCATCCATAAGGCGTAGAGGGTGATCTTCATAGGTTAGGACTTGGTAACCGCCGGCGTTGCCAGCAGAAACAGTCAGTCGATTATTCGCTAAAGCAGGCGTGCCTGGAGTTAAACTGCCGAAATCAATGGTTAAGTCAGAGATAGTAAAGCGAAAGGGAATAATAGAATGAATGTATTGGAAGCCAGACCTGACAATATAACCATCAACACTATATCTTCCTGGAGCAATTTGTCCAGTAGTAATCCCTAATTTGTAGCTATCTTCTTTACTCTGATTACCACTGCCAGTATTGAAGTTGCCCCATTGGATAAAATAATTCTCAGAAGACATATTGACAGCAGCAATTCTTCTTGAACCAAAAAAGAGAAAAACAGCCAGAAGAAAAACCAGATTAATTCTTTTCATCGGTTTGCGAATCTACCTTTCTTTCCAGTAATTCACCAGTCTCTAGCAGTTCCTTAGCTTTTCTGCGAATTCTTTTTAAATGGGTTTTTTGAGCAGTTGAAAGCTTTGGCAATTCAGACAAAAGCAAAGAGGCTTTTTGCAGAATCTCGGTTAAGGCAGAACGGAAATTCAAGGAGAGCCAAATTAAAACATCGGTTTCTTGATTTTCCAAGATTTTTTCATTTTTAAGCCACTGGGATTGGTAAACCTTGATTCTCTTTTGCTCTTGCAGATTCTTCAAATAGGCTTCGCCCAAAAAGTAAGACAATGGCGAGATCAGGACAAGAGAGAAGAGAGAAATAAGGGAATCCTGGCTTTCAAAGTAGAAAAGGAAAATCAGAATCATAACCAGACTAAATCCTAAGGAAATGGCTGGCTCAAAGGTAAAGGAAAGGCCAAAAAGAAGGAAATAGATTAGAAAGAAGTAGGGAGAGCTGGGCCCGCCGCTGGAAAAAACTAAACCACAGATGATCATGGTTAGAACCAGAGCATCAATAGCCTTGGCAGTAGAGCCAAGAGCGTTCTTAAAAAGAAAGTTCTTAGAAAAATAGAAAATGATTAAGATGGCGGTAAACTGGAGATTATAATAAGAAAATTCAGGATGGTGAGTCCAGAAAAAAGTTCCCAGAGCAGCTAAAAATAGATAAATTAAATGTGGCCAAAAAGCCCTAGACATATATCTTCATGATAATGCAAATAGGTTTTCTTCTCAACTGCCTATTGAAATGCTACAATCAATTGAAATGCAATCTCTCTTGGTCAAGGTTCCGAAAGATAACGAATACGCAATTGAGCAGACTTACACTTTTCTTTCTAACTTAGTTGAAGAGAGAAGTTTTAGCCTTTTCGCTTCTGGGAAATTGCCAATTTACTCTTTGGAGATTTTCTGCTTTGACCAAAAGATCAATTTTCTAGTTGGAGTTCCTGAAGAAAAAGCAGAGTTCTTTAAAGCCCAGCTTTTGGCTCAGTTTAGGGAGGCAGCCATTGAGGAAATTGACTTTCCCCGATTGCTTCAAGAAATTAGCCTTGATCAAGGTTGGCATTATTGCCAACTTTCTCTTGGCAAGGCAGGCTATTTGCCCTTGAAAACCGCCGATCAGTTTAAAGAAACTGATCCTTTGTCTTCGATTCTGGCTACTATGGCGAAATCTTTAGACGAAAAACAGTTTTATCTTTACCAAGTTATTTTGGCTCCAGCCCACCGGGGTTGGCAGGGAAGATCTTTGAAGCATGCTCAGACCGGAGGAGGTAAGAACGAGCAGGGAGATTTTCTGCCTCACCCGCAGAAAAGTCAGATTGAGATTAAGGCCAAAGATCCGGGTTTTAATGTTTTTATTCGTTTGTTGACCAATACTCCCAAAACCCTGGAATCTTTAGCTGGTTCATTTGGAGTCTTTACCAATCCTTCAGGGAATTCTTTAATTGCGAAAAAACCAGGCTTCTTAGAAAAGAAAAAACTCTTAACTAGTATTTGGCAAAGACAAGCCAAGGGGAATGGCCAGCTTCTTAATATTTCCGAGATTGCTTCTCTGTGGCATTTACCGAGTAAACAAGTTAATTTGCCTAACATTGCCTGGGGTCGGCAAATCCGTAGCGAACCGCCAGAGAATTTACCAGTGGCTACTGGTTTGACTGACGAAGAAAAGCAAAAAATCACTTTTTTGGGCAAGACTGAATTCAAGAACCAATTAACCACCTTCGGCATTAAGAGAAAGGAAAGGGCTCGCCATATTTACGTGATCGGGAAAACCGGGACAGGGAAATCCACCCTGATTGCTAACATGGCCATTGAGGATATTCGTAAAGGAGAAGGAGTGGCTGTAGTTGATCCTCACGGTGATTTAATTCAGATCCTTCTGAATTACATTCCTAGTTCCAGGATAAACGATGTCTGCCTTTTTAACCCGGCTGATTCAGAATATGCTTATCCGCTTAATCCCCTGGAGATTAATAATCCTTCCCAAAGAGAGTTAGTGGCCTCGGGAATCCTAGCCATCTTTAATAAGCTCTATGGTCATTCTTGGGGACCAAGATTAGAGCATATTCTTAGAAACGTTCTTCTAACTTTAACCAGCATTCCTGAGAGCACTTTAATTGATATCATTAGGGTTTTAACGGAGAAGAATTTCCGTCAGAAGATTGTCAGACAATTAGCTGATCCAGTTTTGATTCGCTTTTGGGAAAAAGAATTTGAAGCCTGGGGGCCGAGACAGCAAGCTGAATGGACAGAATCAATTCTTAATAAAGTGGGCCAGTTTGTCGCTTCACCGTTGATTAGGCGGAATATTAATTCGCCCAAATCAAAAATCAAGATAGAGGAAATTATGAATCAAGGGAAAATCCTTCTTTGCGATCTTTCTCAAGGAAAGATTGGTGAGGATAACTCAGCTCTTTTGGGAGCCATGGTTATTACCCAAATTCAGATTGCGGCCATGAATAGAAGTTATTTACCCGAAAGCCAGAGAAAGCCCTTTTATCTTTTTGTGGATGAGTTTCAAAATTTCGCCACCACTTCTTTTATAAAAATTCTTTCTGAGGCCAGAAAATATGCGCTTAACCTAACTGTGGCTAATCAATATACCGCCCAGATTGATAAACAGGTACAAGATGCCATTCTGGGCAATGTCGGCACCCTGATCAGTTTTACGGTTGGAGCTCAGGATGCTTATGTTCTGGAAAAAGAAATGGGTAAGCAATTTGTGGCTGACGACCTAGTTTCTTTAAAGAGATTTCAGATTCTAGCTAAGCTTTCGGTGGATTGGGAAACTTCAGACCCTTTTTATGCGATCACCCTGCCTTTGCCAGAGTGTGCTAACCAAAATAAAGAAAAAATTGTTAGTTCCTCTCGGCAAAGGTTCGGCAAGAAAATAGCCAGGGCAGATTGATTTTTACCATTTTCTTTGCTTCTGCTATAATTTCTTCATGCGCTATTCACAAGTTTTTGGCAAGACAGTCAAATCTGTTCCTAGCGATGCGGTCACCAGTAGCCATAAACTTCTTTGGCAAGGCGGCTTTATCAGGCGTTTTTCCACGGGCAGATGGGGAATCTTGCCCTTAGGGATGTTGGTTTACCAGAAGATCATCAGGATTATTGAGGAAGAAATGAATGCCATTGGCTGCCAAAGGCTAGTGGTGCCGACGCTTCATCCTTTGGAGATTTGGCAAGCCACCAATCGTGATCAGGCTTTTGGTGAAGAGATGTTGATTGTTGAAGATCATTATGAGCAGAGATTTGCCATTGGTGCTACGGCCGAAGGGATGATGGTTGAGTTGGTGAAGATGTTTTCACCTTCTTATAAAGATTTGCCCTTGGAGATCTATCAATTCTCTTCAAAATTCAGAGATGACAAAAGACCTCGAGGCGGTATCATCCGAGTGCGGGAGTTTATGATGAAAGATGCCTACAACTTCTGTGCTGATGAAAGGCAATTTATGCAAAGCTATCAGAAATTTTACGATGCTTATCTGAAGATTGCTAAGAGATTGGATCTTAAAGTTACTCCGGTCTTAGCAGATTCCGGAGCCATTGGCGGTAACCTTTCTCATGAATTTATGGTAGAAACAGAAATTGGCGATAATGCCTATTTCATCTGCGACCAATGCGGTTATAGCGCCAGTTTAGAAAAAGCTCAGCCGTGGCAAGTGCCCTTAAATCCTAAAGAGAAAATTCAGGCTTTTAAGATTATTGACCAGCCAAAGTGGGTTTGCACCATGGAGGACAACATTAAACACTATGGTGAGCCTTTGTGGAAGTACCTCAAAAACGTGGTTTACAAAGATCAAAACGGCAAGATTTATATTGCCTCAGTCAGGGGTGATCAGGAGGTTAATGAAACCAAGCTTAAAAGAGCCTTGGGAATTGAAAGCCTGGAACCTGCTACTGACGCTGATCTTCATAAAATAGGGACTCGGCCTGGTTACGTTCACTCTTGGGGCATTAAAGGGGTGACTTTTATTGGCGATCTTGGTTTAAAAATGGTTAAGAACTATATTGGCGGTCAGAAAGAAGATAAAACCGATTCTTTTAATGTTAATTATGGCCGAGATTTCAAATATGCGAAGTTGGCAGATATTGTTAATGCTAGGGACGATGATTGGTGTCCTAATTGCAAGAAAGGCAAGTTAAGAGAAAAGAAGGGGATTGAATGGGGCCACACCTTTAAAATTGATCATTTCTACACTCAGCCTCAAGAAGGTTATTTTACTGACGCAAAAGGGCGGAGAAAACCAATGTGGATGGGCTCTTATGGCATTGGCATTGAAAGATCAATGGCTACGATAGTAGAGAGGCATCATGATAAAAACGGTATTGTCTGGCCAGAAGCAATCGCGCCCTTTAAATATCATTTAATTAGTCTTGACCTTCATGATAAGAAAGTTAAAGAGTTTAGCGAAAAGGTTTATCAATCTTTACTTAAAAAGGGCGAAGAAGTTCTCTATGATGATCGTCAAGAAGTCATGGCTGGGGAAAAGTTTAAGGACGCTGATCTTATCGGGATTCCTTATCGCTTGGTGGTCAGCAAGAAGACCTTTTCTCAGGATAAGATTGAACTCAAGAAGAGAAATGAAGCCAAGCCAGAACTGATTGATCTCAAAGAAATTTAACTTCTTCTCTTAATTCTGTTTTGGTAAGATATTTTTAATGAGCAATTGGCAACGTTGGGGTTTTGGCATGGCTTTGGCTTTAGGAGTAGTTTTTGTTGCCATTGGCCTAGGAGTTAGTTTTCTTCCTGGAAAAACAAAAGAGCCTGAGGTAGAGATTATTTCCAATCAAGCTTCCCCCCATGATTCTATTTCTGGGGTAGTGGTT
>CAZMUE010000005.1:0-13359 GCA_964569725.1 uncultured Gammaproteobacteria bacterium | reverse complement strand
AGCAAACGCTAGCAAAGGCACTATGGTAAGGCAACCAAAAAAGAGGAATCATAATACCAGCAAGAATGGCAGCTGGCCAGAGCAATTTATAATTGCTTTTGGCTAGGATGAGGAGAATCCAGAAAATTGAGCGTAAAAGATTGGAAAAAAGCATTGATAAATCTGGGCCAATTCGCGAAATCAGTTGAGCTATAGGGAAGCTAAAGCTAACAATAGCTGTTTGTTCGATTACGGAAAAAGCAAAAACGGTTTCTATTTGATTAGTAATTTTATAAATATAGATAGGAATAAAAAGATTAATTAAGCCAAAGGCAAGATTGCGTAAGGCAGTGTTTAAATAGATTCCCGAAAGGCCTTTCAACTCTGGTCGATAACGCCAGTGAGGAGCGTAAAGAGCTTCAGGAAGATGATCATCGTGACCATTAGACATAAAAACACTATACCATGCGACTAATTGACAAGAGAAAAAAATATCAGTATAATAATACTATCACTAAGTTAACATTAAGTTCAAGAAGATGGGTCTTTTTAAAACAATAAAGGAAAGATTAGCTGCTCCAACAAGCGGGACTCTTTCGTATCAAGAGCCAGATTCAATGGCCTTGTTGGCACAAGTAGCTGCTGAGTTAGCAGAAGAGAGGCCAGAGCTAGGGGAGCGTATCAGAGCGATGTTGACGGATCCGACTGAGGTTATCGGGATTGTTAGTGATTACGAACGACGCAGTTTGCAATTAAGACAGTTAAGGCGACGTTAACCTTGTTATTTCAGGCTTTAAATTTATCTTCCAGCGTTTCTTAAACTCGTTTTTAATTAGTTCGATCAAGGCTAAATAATCTTTAGCAGTCGCTTTACCAGCGTTGACAATAAAATTGGCATGCAGGGGGCTAATTTGAGCTCCGCCGATTTTCTTGCCTTTCCAATTCAATTTTTGATCAATGACCCAACCAACAGAACGGCTTTCAAAATGATGTTTTTGAGCGGTTTTTTGATCTAGGTTCTGAAAAGCGCTTCCTAAAGAGTTTTGAGGCTGACATTTCATTTTTTGAGCAATCCATTCCTTGGCTGTTGAGGCTGCTTTTTTCGCATCGCCAAGATATAGTTTTAGAACAGTGGAGAGAATAATGAGATTTCTATGTTTTTGCAAGGAAGATTGCTCATAGGCAAAATCAAGATCTTTTTTCCTCAGGGTTTTAACTTTGCCTGTTTTCAGGTCAAAGACTTTAACTGCTTCAATATAGTCAGAAAGATGATAAGAACCACCGTGAATGTTATACCAAGTTGCTCCTCCCATGGTCCCAGGGATACCGGCAAACCATTGCAGACCAGTAACGCCCTTTTTAATGAGAGAATTAATGGCATATGGTAGTGGAGTTCCGGAATCAATCTCTATCATGATTTGAGGCTGGTTGGATTCATCGTAGTCTAATTTAGAAAAATCAAGGTATTGCCGAGGATTTTTTTCATCTCTTTGAGTGCTAATTTGTTTGAGGGAAGATTTCTTTTCTTTTTTTAGCTTTTTGAGGATTTTAATTCCCGTGGCTGAATTTTTAATAACAATCCCCTTAAGGCCCTCGTCAGCAGTAAGAACATTAGAGGCATTACCAATGATAGTTAGGGGTAATTTAGGGAAATTTTTACTAACAAAGGTGAGGACTTTTTCTAGTTCTGATCTGGACTGGACATGGAGAAAAATTTCCGCCGGTCCACCGATACGGATTGTAGAGTACCTCGCTAGAGGTTCGTTGATTTTGATTCTTAACTCAGGAAAAGCTTGTCTAAAAGCTTCAACGACATCTTTCACAATTATATTTTATCATCAAAAGAGCCGCAGCGAGAAAACTGCACATGCAGGGGTTCACTAAACCTGTCGGCAAAGCAAACCTAGAATCTCGCCACGGCCTAAAATTATTTTAGCAACTTTTGTGAAGAAAATGCAAAATTTCCCAGTTAATTCTGGTTCAATGATATACTTAAAAAGATGAAGCAAAGAGAAATTTGCATTAATCAAGAGATTAAAAGATCAATTGAGGCAGCAATCAAGGGCCTGTTTGATTTTTCTCCTGACGAAATTGAAGTTAAACATCCGGCTCTTAAGGATCATGGTGATTACGCGACTAATCTAGCCTTGATCTTGGCTAAGAAGTTGCAAAAGTCTCCTCTGGAAACGGCTCAGTTAATTGCGAAAAAGATAACGATTTCTACAGATTTAGTTAGCAAGATAGAAGTAGTCGCTCCGGGTTTTATTAATTTTCATTTGGGAGAAAAGTTCTTATTAAAAGAAGCAAAAAAGTTGCTTGATCAAAAAGCTTTTGCTCAAGCAATGAATAAGGTTGGTAAGGGAAAGGCAATGGTCATTGACTATTCTTCGCCGAATATCGCCAAACCTTTTGGGATTGGGCACTTGAGATCAACGAACATTGGCCAGGCAATCTACAATCTTTATTCTTTCCTAGGTTGGAAGACAATTGGCGATAATCATCTTGGTGACTGGGGGACGCAGTTCGGCAAACTTATCGTGGCCATCAAGAATTGGTGGCCGCACGATTTAGAAAAACTGACGATCGCTGATTTAGAAAAGCTCTATATCAAATTCCATCAAGTGGCCGCAGAGAAGCCTGAGTTAGACAATCAGGCCAGAGAGTGGTTTAAGAAACTGGAAGATGGCGACCAAGAAGCTAAGAGAATTTGGCAGATGTGCGTTGATGTCAGCTTAAAAGAGTTTGAGCGTGTTTATAGAATTCTAGGCATAAAAATAGATTGTGCTTACGGAGAGGCTTTTTATCATTTCAACGATTGGATGACTAAAGTTTTGGCAGATGTTAAAGAAAAGGGTCTCCTGAAAAAAAGCCAAGGAGCTTTGGTAATCGAGATCCCTGGGGTTAAGTTACCAGCCATGTTAGTAAAATCCGATGGCGCCACTACTTATCTTTTACGAGATTTAGCCACTCTTAAATTCAGAAAGGATAAATGGCAACCAGATTTAGTCATTTATGAAGTAGGAGCGGATCATAAGCTTCATTTTGAGCAGGTTTTTAGGACGGCAGAATTATTAGGTTATTTTAAAAAAGATAAACTTGTTCATCTCGCCCATGGTTTTATCCGTTGGCCTCATGGTAAATTTTCAACCAGAAAAGGCGAGACAATTCACTTGGAGGAGGTAATTGAAAAAGGAATTAAAAGAGCAAAGGAGATTATTGCTAAGGCAGCGATTGATAAAGGTTTGGGTTTGCAGGAAAAGGAAAAAATCGCCCAGGCGGTCGCCATTAGCGGAATTAAGTTCAATGATTTGAAGCAAGAGCCGCAGCGAGATATCATTTTTGACTGGGAGAAGATCTTGGCTTTGGAAGGATATTCAGCTCCGTATCTTCAATACACCTATGCTCGTTGCTTAAGCGTTGTTACTAAAGCAAAAACCGAGGGAGAAGATTGTCAAGCAGATGACTTGAGAGAAGAAGAATGGATGTTATTGAAAATCTTCTATCAGTTCCCTGAAGTCATCTTAGAGAGCGCCTATCAATGTGCTCCTTATCTTTTGTGCCAGTATCTTTTTGAATTGGCCCAGAAATTTAATCTTTTTTACCAAAAACATCGGATTCTCGGGGCTGAGGGAGGAAAACGGGAATTGAGATTATTTCTGACTAAGGTAACCACTAATATTCTTAGGAGGGGCCTGGACCTTTTAGGGATTGAGGTCTTGGAGAAGATGTGATGATTGAATCTCGCCATTCTTGCCAGCTGTCTTGAAGATTTATCCTGTGATTCTGTTCCAAATATCTCTCAATTTCGGTTATAGATTCTGGAGGAATTATTCCTCGAGCGGTTTTAACTGTGGTCGAGGCTTCTGTAACTTCGCTCTCGCCAGCTTGTCGTTCTAAAGAACGGAGAGTAGCATAGCAGAAGCCGGCCAATTGCCTAGCATATTCTTCGATGTTTGCTTGTTCAGCATCTACGATATCTTCAGCCAAATTAGTTCGCTCTGCCTTTGCTGAAATAGCCCTAGACCTAATAAGGGTTTCCTGCACTCTTTGGTCAAGGAAACCTTCGCGATCTGGATCGTCTCCTGGCGGACAATGTTCTATTAAGCGCAACAGGAGCTGCTCGGTTTTAAACGGTTGAGTTGTGCTCTGCGACTGTTCTTCCAGATGTTGCAAAAATGCAGGCAAGAATGTATTCAAAGTATTCTGATCTAGAGAGGATGGAAAAGATTCAGGGATATCTGCTATTTCGGCGGCAAGAACAGCCTCTTCTTTAAGAAGATCAGGTTCTTCTCTGTATTCAAATAAGACAGCGGCGGGTTCCAGCATGAAGGCAATGCGTGGGTTTTCAGGGTTGACTTGTCTTTCTAGGCAGATACTTCTAACTAAACAATGAGCTACTTCATGGTGAATCTTTCTTTTTGTTCTTCTTGTTAATCCTTGGGTCGGTTTCTGTTCTTCTCTGTCCATGAAATCAATTATTTTCTGGTTCAGCAAGATGATCGTAAGAGGCTTGCCAGTTTTTCTTTTTTGCGTTATCGCCGCCGCTTCAGCGGCGAAGCCTAATTGCGGATTATCTGGGACCAAAACAATATTTAGAAGAGGAGACTCATCTTTAGGGATTACCATAGATAGCTCATCCAAAGCCTGGGAGGCGGCATTCGCGTAATCTTGTAGGGTGGTTTGGCCGGGTTGAGGGTCGGAAACATCAAGAACAATAACCTTACCTGTTCCGTCTTGCCAGTATTTTTTTCTTAATAAAGCCTTGTCAAGACTGTCCTCTTCTATTCGTTCGCGGCGATTGCCTTCATGAGGATTAGATAAGCTGGTTTGAGTTTCTGTTTGCTCTTCTGCCACCTTATCTTTATTTTAATGAAATAATTTGTTTAGAACAATAATTTCCTCTGCCCTTTTTGTTGCTATAATTACTTCAGCAAAAACACACATTCATAAATAAAAAGAAAAATGCTAGTTGAAAAAACTATTGAAGATCATGTTAGTTTCTGCCACCATTCTTTAGAATCGCAGCCGGAGGTGAAAATTTCTAGCCTAATTGAGAGCTATTTGAGGCTTAATTCTTCGCTTCATGCTAAAGCTAATAATCCTAGAACAATTGATGCGGCTGCTTTAGGCTATGCTCTGGATCGTCTTCCAAAGGAGATTTTCAGCGTCAGGAAGGTTTTCTTAGGTCAAAGGGTAGAGGATTTTCGTCAATTTGGCTGTCAAGAGAATTTCTGCCAAGAGATTGCTACTAGAGGGAGGCGACGTAAGCAATTTTTTGATCCTGCTAACGGGAACCTTTTCATTATTATGGCTTCAGTTTCTGATTTTGATGATGTCATCAATATCTTGATTGCTTTTCAGATTGAGAGAAATAAGCTTTTTCGGCTTCTGAACAGACGGACAGATCTTTTAACAGAAAAGGAAAATTTTAGCGCTTTAGGAATTGAAGAAAAAGAATGGCAAAAATTAAAAGGAAAATTGGGCGATGATTGGCATAAGAACATTGCTGCCCTGGCTGAAGAGATTGATATTACTGTTTGCTTGTTGTCCCATCAGAAAGCTATTTACCAAGAGATTGCTTTAGAATGGTTTACCGAGGTGAGAAATAAGTCTTTAACCACTCTAGAAAGTCAGCCTATTTATTTTGTTTCCTCCAATCTTCATAGTCTGCTTAATACTACGGCTGGGTTTCCGGCAAAAAAGCAAGTAGAGATTTTTGAACATATTAACGTTAACCATCCTGATCTTTGGCAAGAGTTTTTAAAGATTAAGGAAGGAGAAAATGTTCTCAGGATTAATGACTATCTCTACTATATTTCTAAAATTTATTTTGAAGAAACCCCCCAGGTAACCCTAGAGAGAAATCTTTATGAAACTGAATTAGGAATAGTTAAGATTTCTGCAACTTTAAGATTAGCCTGCAATACTCAGGTGATTCCTGTTTCTGCTATTGCTAAATCTCAGTTTTTAGACCCGAATCTAAGGATCAGCGACAGGAATAAATTGCTTAATAGTAATGCCTTGATTTTAAACATTGATTATCCTTTGGGCATGGCAGGATATTTTCTTTTAAAAACTTTACTTAAAAATCTAAAAGTGCTCAGGGGAATTTATGTTGTTGGCAAGGCAGCGATTTTGACGGGTAATGTTGGCGATACCCAAATCCCCAAGATTGTTTTTGACGAGAGAACTAAAACCACTTTCACTTTCAAAAACGTTTTTAACGAGAACTTTCCTTTCAAGGCATTTCAGAGTGAAGTTTGGAAAGAGGAAGAATCGGTTTCGGTTTACGGGACCTTTCTAGAGAACCACAGTCAATTAGAAACTTATGTTAACGCTGGTTTCAATGTTATTGAAATGGAATCTGGTCCTTATCTTAAGGCAATTGCCGAGGCCGTTAACAATCAAGAAATAGCAGATGGTTCCAGCGTTGACCTGAGCAACCCCCCTTTTGATTTAGGGATCATTAATTATGCCTCTGATAATCCTCTTTCCGAAAAAAACCTTGGCGCTGGTTCCTTAGCCTTAAAAGGCATAGAACCGACCTATTTGGCCCTTTTGGGGATTATCCAGAGAATCATCGAAAAGGAGGAAAGTTCGCCGGAAAGGTGATGACCCTATAGAATTCCCCCTTGACAGATTTTTTTAAATTGATATTCTGCTAATGAAAAATCTTGCGCCTTGCCCCTAGAGAGAAATTAGCGATAATAAATATGTCAGAAAGACGAAGAAGAACTCTTGAGATTACTCCAGCTTTTGACCCTTTTTCTCCACAGGAGAGACAAGAAACTTTGCGCTTGGTTGATGAGGCTCTGCAAACGAGGAGAAAAGTCGTTGACAGGCTTAGACCGGAAGGACAGGAAGCAGAAATCGTTATTCGTCGGGGATTAGATGGACGAATTGCTCCAATTCGCTTTCTTAATCTTGCCGACACTCATTTTGGTAGTGATTTTACTGACATGGAGGCGTTATCAGCTGTGTTGGAAGATGCCTCCAAAGATCATGGCTGTGTGGTTATTGCTTGTGGGGATCTGCTGGAAGGATTAAAAGCTTCGCCTCAATTTTTAAGGACAAATCTTGCCACTACCGGCCTGAATTTTGATATGCAAATAAAAGTTTTTCGTGCAAGGTTGGGTCAAGTTATTAGGCAGGGAAGATTGGTTCTTGTTGGTGAATATCAGGGACATGATGAATGGTCGAAAGACTTGACTCTTAGTGCTACTGGTCAAATGGTTGATGAAAAACGGGTGCCAATAGTTCGTAATGGTGGTGTGATTTCCGTAGTGGATGACCAAGGCTGTCAGTTGGTGAGAAAAAAAGTTTTTCATAATCCTGGTGCCTCAAGATCAAAATTAGACCCCTTAAGACCCTTAAGAGAACAGTCAAGACGAACTCCAATGGACGATAAAGGCGCTTGCACCGTTTTCATGGGCGGTCATACCCATGATGCGGCCGTAAGCAAAGAGAGACGTTATGATGTAGATAGCGGGAAAGATCGTTCTGTAGTTTTGCTTCAAGGAGGAACTTATAAAGGGACTGATGTTAAGAGCCCAGATCCATTTTTAACGATTAGGGCAGCAGGAATGCCTGGTCCAGGTGGAGTTTATACTGTTCTTTATTCTAATGATGGTGATGGCGAAGGCCCCGATGTCTATCCAGTGATGGGTACAGAAAAAAGTAAGCGACTTTGTCGGGCAATTGGGCTTTGGGAAAGAGCAGAAGCATTGGGAGTAACAGCAGAACTCATTGGGCAGATTTGGGATGATCTTGATGGAAAAGGAGACCAAGTTTCTGATTCAAGAGTTCTTTTCGTTAACATAGATGGTTCGGTCAGCGAGAGAAGTCAGCGATATGAGCCTTCCCGCCATCATGACACGAGTGGTTTAGGAGAAATAATTTATGCTGCGCCTCTTCACGAGAAGCTTTCCGTGGTTTTGACAGAGACAAAAGGTTTGCCTGTTAGATTGGCAGTGGTGGGAAATGTGAGGGTGGGTTCTGCAAGTGCTATGACAGAAGAGGTGGCGGAGATTTCTCATGAGGTCGCCACAACCAGGAATGCTTTTTTGATCGCCATGAGAGGAATGGTTGATGATGGTGTTGGTAAGCGGGAAGATAGAATCCAGGTTCTTAGGTCAGCCGCAGGGCTTTTAAGAGAGGCGGCAGCGAGCGGTAAATTAATAGGGTTTCTTCTTGATGGGAGGACTCTTCGTTCTGATGATTGGAAAAAGAAAGTTGGAGGTAAAGATGGCTTTAGCCCAGGGGATTATCTTTTTACGCAGAGCCCGATTAAAGGCGTTCCTTTGTTTGCCCATAGGACAAGACTGGTTTTAGCTTTAGAGCCCGAGGCCGAAGAAGAAGCAACTGTTTTTAAGGGGGTTTTAGCAGATCATTTAGAGGCTAGGGGCTCGCAGGATCATCCTTTCTGGGGATTAATTCGTCTGGATATTGACTCTGGGGTTAGTAATGACTTTGTTGTTGGAGGACACATGCCAGGAGCAGGTTTCTGTGAAATAGGCATGATTCGTGAGGAGACAGGCGAGCAAGCCCATGTTGTTTTCATTCCTACAGGCTGGCTTTCAAGTTTTGCCGAGAGTAGATTTGGAGGAGGCAAATCCAACAGAAGAACAGTTCCGACAGGAGGCCAAGGAATGGTTTTATGCTCTGACAGAACAGTCTTCGGAGCTTCGAGTCGCAGCGAATTAGGAGATTTACATGAAGCCTTAACTATTCTTACGGGCCTCAAAAGATTAAGAAGACTTACAGAAGTAGAGAAATCTTTGGCTAAACAGTAGTTTACCTCTCCTAACTCGTAATGAGCTAAAATATCCTCATGAAGTATTTGATTCGTACTTTTGGTTGTCAGGCCAATGAAGCAGATTCAGAAAGAATAATTGCTGCTCTAGAAGCAAAGGGTTTTCATCCAACTGGTAAGCCAGAAAAAGCAGATTTGATCATTATTAACAGCTGTATGGTTAGGGAATCAGCAGAAAACAGGGTCTACGGCTTGGTAAAAAATGTTGCTAGAAATAAGAAGAAAAAAAGCAGAATAATCCTTACTGGCTGCTTGGCTGGTTGGGCTTTGCGGGACAAAAGCGGCAAAAACTTAAAAACCTTAAAAAGAAAAACCCATCAGCAGGTAGAGATTGTTTTGACTGAAGATTTGGCTGATTTTAAAGTTTCTCCTAAAAGAGAACTTTCTCTTAAGGTCTCTAAAAATAACTTAAAAACCGCCTATATTCCTATTTCTTGGGGTTGCCAGCAATTTTGTACTTATTGTATTGTTCCCTATTCCCGAGGCAAACTTTGGCATCGTTCTAGTAAGGCAATTCTAAAAGAGGTTAACGAAGCAGTTAAAAAAGGTTTTAAGCATCTGACTCTTTTAGGAGAGAATGTTAACCTTTGGCAGGAAAATCGGTATAACTTTGCTTGGTTGGTTAATAAAGTAGCTAGCTTAAAAAAGATTAAACTGGTTGAATTCATCTCTCCTAGCCCCTGGAGTTTTTCTCAAGAATTGATCAAAGTTATTAGGAAGCACCAGAATATCAGTCGTCTTTTTCATCTTCCTTTGCAATCAGGAGATGATGAAATCTTGCAAAAGATGAATCGACCCTACACAGTTAAAGATTATCTAAACTTGATTAGAGACATTAAAAAAGAGATTCCTAAGGCTGTTTTCGGAACGGATATCATTGTTGGTTTTCCTGGGGAAACAAAAAAAGCTTTTAAAAACACAGTTAAGCTTTGTAAAAAAGTCGGTTTTCAAAAAGCCTATCTTTCTCGCTACTCGCCTCGACCAGGAACGGCCTCGGCAAAGAATTTTAAAGATGATGTTTCTGCTTGTGAAAAGAAGCGAAGGTGGCTAGTCTTAGAAAAAATGATTAATAAGAAAGTGTGTTAAAATTCCTAAGCAATGTTTAAATTCAAGCAAGAGACTTTTAAAAATGGATTGCGTTTTATTTTCATTCCTATCCCTCAGGCGACTTCTCTAACCAGTTTAATCATGTTTGGGGTTGGTTCTAAATACGAGACAGGGAAGATTAGAGGCATTTCCCATTTCTTGGAGCACATGCTTTTTAAAGGAACCAAAAAAAGACCAGAGCAGGTTAAAATTGCTTCGGAAATAGAACGCGTCGGTGGCATCATTAACGCCTATACTGATAAAGACCTGACTTGTTACTGGACGAAAACCAGCCCCCGGCATTCTTCTTTATGCTTAGACCTTTTAGCTGATATGACGACCAATTCTTTGATTAGATCTCAAGATCTAGCCAAAGAAAAAGGAGTCATCATTGAAGAAATTAACATGTATGAGGATGATCCTAAAGATAAGGTTGGTGAATATTTTGAGAATTTGATTTTTGGCAACAACTCTTTAGGTTGGGGTACGGCTGGACTAAAGAAAACAGTTTTGGCCACTGATCGCCAAAAGATGATTGATTACTGGCAACATTATTACACTGCTCCTAACGCCGTGGTCGCGGTTGCCGGCGGCCTTAAAGAGAGTGATTGGCCAGAACTGAAAAATGAAGTAGCAAGGCGCTTTGAGGGCTTCAAAGCAGAAAAAGTTTCCCGGCCCAAGATTATTATTGATCCCTTGGCCCGAAAAGAACACCTTCAAGTTAAGAAAGAATTAGAACAAGCCCATTTTGTTCTTGGTTTTCCGGCCCTAGATTTAAATCATCCTGATCGCTGGATCCTTTCTTTGTTGTCTTTAATCCTGGGAGGCAACATGAGTTCAAGACTCTTTGTTAAGATTCGTGACCAAAAAGGCTGGGCCTACTACATTTACTCAACCGTTAATTTTTATCAAGAATCAGGAGAATTTGTTATTGCTGCTGGAGTAAAAACCAGTGCCTTTAGGGAGGCAATTAAAATTTGTCGCGAAGAACTTCTTAATCTTAGCAAGACGATTACGGCCAAGGAGATAGCTGAAGCAAAAACCTGCTTTGTTGGCAGATTGAGTTTGGCCATGGAGAGTTCACAAGCAGTGGCAGATAAGTTCGCCAATTCCTGGCTCTTAAGAAACAAGATTGAGACTCCAGAAGAATTAATTAAAAAGATTGAGAAAATAGATTTAGATCAGGCGAGAAAAGTTTTAAAAGATAATCTTAGAGAAGGAAAATTGCGCCTAGCGGCCATTCTTCCCCAAACTTGACCTTCCTGCTTAGGTATCTTATAATAATGTATATTGAGAGAAAGAATCCAATTTGACTTGACAAAAGGAATCTTTTTTGGTTTAATTTAAGCGTTATCCAAAACCTCGAGTTCCTCAATTACTAATGAAGCAAGTTTTTTCATTTAATGCTAGCAGCAAGGAATTTCAGGAAGATTGTTCGCCTTTCCTTTTTATAATTTTTCCTTAAAGGAGGAAAAAGTGATTTCACGATCCCAAAGAATTACGAGGAAAACTCCTTCCCGGTCCAAAGCAGAAGAAGTTTCTCCAAAAGAATCAATTTTGACGGCTGATGATTTTATTGGCCAGAATGAGGAAACGGTTATTAATAATGTAGCGCCAGAGACGAAAGCCAATGATAGAGATAGGACCATGCAAGTAGACGGTCGGGTTTTACCTGATAGTCATTTGCCGACAGAATACACAGAAGGCTCTTTAGATTTAGCTCCGGAAGGACATGGTTTTTTGAGGCCGAAATTTACTCCTTCTAATAAAGATGTTTACATCTCTGTTTCTCAGATCAGGCGTTTTAAACTGCGTGAAGGTGACATTGTTGGCGGCCAAGTAAGGGCGCCTAAAGAAAATGAAAGATACTATGGCCTTTTAAAGATAGAGAAAGTTAATGGTGAAGAAATTGAAAGATTAAGTCATCGGCCTTGGTTCGGTGATTTAACGCCCATCTTTCCTCAGCCTCAAGTCAAGCTGGAGACAGATCCCAACATTCTCTCCACAAGGTTGATTGATCTGGTGGTTCCTATTGGCCATGGTCAGAGAGGCTTGGTGGTTTCTCCACCTAAGGCAGGCAAAACCTGGCTTTTAAAAGAAATTGCTGATGGGGTGGCCAAGAATTATCCTAAGATTCATTTAATGGCCGTTCTGATTGGCGAAAGGCCAGAGGAGGTTACGGACATTATTAGAAGTGTTAAGGGCGACGTGATTGCTTCTAATTTTGACGAAAGGCCAGAATATCAGACTAAGGCGGCGGAGATTGCCATTGAAAGAGCGAAAAGATTAGTGGAATTAGGCAAAGACGTTTTTATCATCTTAGATTCTATTACTCGTTTAGCCAGGGCCTACAATTTGTCCATTCCTACTTCGGGAAGGACTCTAAGCGGTGGTTTTGACCCAGCCGCTCTTTACCCAGCCAAAAGATTTTTCGGAGCAGCGAGAAATATCGAGGAAGGCGGCTCTTTAACGATTATTGGCACGGCTTTAGTCGACACTGGCAGCAAGATGGACGAGTTGATCTACGAGGAGTTTAAGGGTACTGGCAATATGGAGTTGCATCTGGATAGAAAATTAGCAGAAAGGAGAATCTTTCCTGCTATTGATATTCAGAAGTCAGGCACCAGAAGAGAAGAATTGCTTTATGATCCAAAGATCATTGATAAGACGACTCTTTTGCGCAGAATGATTGATCTTTTGGGCAAAGAGGAGCAAACAGAAAGAATTGTCAGTCGTTTGAAAAAAACCAAAAGCAATCAGGAGTTTCTCAAGACATTAAACGATAAAATATAACCTTGCATGACGATGAAGCGGCTAGGCGGAATCAGCATTTTTTGGGAATTCTGCCTGAGTTATTTTAATTTTTTTCTTAGAAAAATCAGGCGCGTCTTCGCTTTCTTCGAAATTGTTAAGAACTGGTTTTCTGCTCTTCTCTATCGGCAAAGAGGTCGTTTCGCTCAACCAATCGCCCATTTCTTTTTAGGGCTGTTTATTTTTCTGGGCGTGGCCTTAACTCCTAAAATTGAGGCTGCTTTACAGGGGAAGATTAGCGGCGAAAGAGAGCTGGAAGCAGAGCCTGGCTTCGGCGCTTATGTTCTTGCCTATACGGTTAGCGAAGTTTCTGCGGAAACTTTAATTTCTTCTAAGCCAAGGGGAGAGATTTTGGAATATCGGGTGCGCGAAGGCGACACCGTTTCCTTAATCGCCAAGAAGTTTGATGTTTCCATAGATACCATTATCTGGGCTAATAACTTGAAGTCAGTGGAAAAAATTAAGCCCGGCGACATCTTAAAGATTCTTCCGGTAACAGGAGTGGTTCACGCAGTAAAAAGAGGCGAAACGGTAGAAAGTATTGCTAAAAAGTATGCTTCTTCTACGGATGAAATTCAGGGAATTGCCCAGGGGATTGTTGACTTTCCTTTTAATGCTTTCATTGATGATGAAACTTTTGCTCTAGGAGCTGGGCAAACATTGATTGTTCC
>CAZMUE010000004.1:0-14711 GCA_964569725.1 uncultured Gammaproteobacteria bacterium | reverse complement strand
AAAGCCCCAAGGCAAAACTGCGCGGGATCATCAACTTAATCACCTCGCGAACTCCTTTTGTAGAAAAAGAAATCGTCGGTTTATATTTAAATCCCAATCCTAAAACCAAAGGTAATTGCACTGAAAAATGCAAAATTGAACCGATTACTACCCCAATGCTGGGGGCAAAGATTCCTAGGCTTGAAGAAAAGATCATCACTCCCAAAATAATCCCCAAATTGTAAAGAACCGGCGACAAGGCAGGAAGCAAAAACCGCTGATGGGCCTGGATAATCCCGGTGAGGAAATTGCTTAAGAGAAAAAATCCCTGGGCGATAAGCATAATCCTGGTTAGAGTTGCCATCAAACGAACCTGAAATGGGGTAAATTTCGAAGTAATGATCCCAGAAAGTTGAGGAGAAAAGACAAAAACAATTATTCCAAGAATAAGAAAAATTAACAATAGAAGATTAATCAAAGAGGAGGCCATCCGATAGGCTTCCTCTTTATTTTTTTTCAGAGAATTGGAAAAGACGGGGATAAAGGCAGCTGAAAGGGCCCCAATCACCAAAAGTCGAAAAAGGATATCTGGGATTCTAAAGGCAGCATTATAAGCATCAAGCTGGGCGGCGCAACAGGCATAAAACTCAGCGTAAATCAACCTATCTCTCAAGATTCCCAGAAGGGCGGAAAGAGAAAAAGTGCCAAAAATCACCAGCGCCGCTGAGAGAATGTTAGTCTGGCGATGAAAAATAATTTTCGATCCGTTCTCCAGAAGTCTCTTCACCATTTAAAACGAGTATACAAAATAGTTGCCATTACCACAACAAGATGATAAAATTTTCTTTATGCCAATTACCAAATCTGCAGAAAAAGCTCAAAGACAAACCAAAACTAAGACTATTTTTAATCGCCGAGCTAAAAAATTAGTCACCGATGCTATCGCCAGTTTTAAAAAAGCTCCCACGCCAGCGGGTCTAAAGAGCGTCTTTTCCAACATTGATAAGGCGGTTAAAAAAGCTATTTTGCCAAAAAAAAGAGCCGCCAGAATCAAAAGCAAGCTCGCTAAAAGTCTTGCTCCCAAAAACAAAGCCGCTATTCCCAAGAAGAAACCTAAAGGCAAGAAAAAGGCCTCTTAAATTCGCGCCTCTGGAAATATGCTAAACTGAAAATATGCTTGAGACTCTTTTTAATTCCAGTCTCTGGGGGGATGAAGCTTTCAGCGCCGTTTTAGCCCAAAAG
Organism: uncultured Gammaproteobacteria bacterium; assembly: GCA_964569725.1. GTDB lineage: Bacteria > Patescibacteriota > Microgenomatia > UBA12405 > CAZMUE01 > CAZMUE01. The sequence continues at coordinate 13,490 of CAZMUE010000004.1, read as the reverse complement.
CCTTTTTGGCCGATGATCCGAGTGGTGGCTAAAGATACTTCTCCTCCGCTTTTTTACATTCTCAGCTTCCTTTGGTTTAGAATTTTCGGTCCTTCAGAAATAGCCATTAGAAGCCTATCCTTGTTTTTTTATTTGGCAACCACAGTTGTAATCTACTTTCTAGCCAAAACCCTTTTTGACAAAAAAGCCGGCCTTATTGCCGCTTGCCTCTCTTTCTTTAACCCCTTTCTTTTTCCCTACGCCTTTGAAGGAAGAATGTATTATTGCCTTCTTTTTTTCTCTACTCTTTCTTTTTATCTTTTAATTAAGAAAAATCGAGCTGGTTACATCCTATCGGCCGCGGCAACTCTTTATTCACACCACTTTGGTATTTTCGCCTTAATCAGCCAATTCCTATGGCAAGTAATCAATCGGGAGAGAAAATTTAAGGAAATCTTTCTCGATTACTTAATTATTGGCACCCTTTATCTTCCCTGGCTCTACCCCCTCTATTTGCAGACCACTTTAGTCAGTACTGGTTTTTGGCTGGGTAAACCAAAGCCCAAGGACTTAATTAATCTTTTTAAGAATTTTCTCGTTAATCAGACCGTTTATAAAAGCCAAAATTTTATCCCCTTCTTGGCTATGGTTACGCTTATCCTAAGGAAATGGATCAAGAAAACACTCAGACAAGATCTGCTTCTAATCCTCTGGCTAATTATCCCCCCATTGCTAACTTTTCTTGTTTCGCAAACTAAACTTTCAATCTTTTATGAAAGGTATTTGCTCTATTGCGTTCCTGCTTTAACAATCCTTTTGGCTTCGCAAACCCGCAAGATTTCTTTTGTCTTCATAATCCCCATCGTCGCCATTTCTTTTTTCGCTTCTTTAAATTATTTTCTCAATCCCTATAAAAAACCTTTTAGGGAATTTACAAACTGGATAAAAAAGAACGTTGGCTCAGAAACATTTATTTTTAACTACAATGGCAAAGCTCACCATCTTTGGGAAACTAAATATTATGGCCTTGAAGCTCCCCTTTTAATTGAGGCTGGATCCCCACCTTTCTATATCGGCACTGCCCAAATGACCGAAAATGACATTATTCATAATCTGCCCCAAGGACAATTCGTTGGCGCTATTACCAGCGATCCTCCAGAAACAGTCTCTGCCTCTGGATATAAAATCCAGGACTCGTATCGTTTAGATTCCCTTTATTTTGTTTTTCTCGAGCCAGATGAAAAATAGCTTAAAAACAAGAAAGCCTCAGCAGTTAATCTTTTATTTAGGCATTCTTCTTTTGCTTAATCTAATTATTTTTCTCCCCACTCTTTTTGAACCAACCTCTTATGGCGACGAATGTATTTACCTCACTCTTGGCCAAGCCTTTAAGAAGGGTCTGACTTTTTATAAAGACATTCACGATAATAAACCACCCCTGCTCTACTTGGCAGCTGCCCTAGCTAACGCTAGGCTGTTTTCCTTTCGCTTAATCTCTTTGTTCTGGAATTTTAGCCATGTTCTCCTAATCTTCTTTCTTGTGGAAAAAATCACCAACAAGAGAAAGCTCAGTCTTTTGGCAGGAATATTGTTTACCCTAGCCGGTCTTCTTTTTGAAAGCAAAATCGCTAATGGTGAAGTCTTCATGATGATGCCGGCTACTTTAGCTGTTTATTTAATCTTTGACTACCCAAAGAAAAAAAGTTTTTTCTTTGGCTCAGCTCTCGGTTTCCTCTTCAGTCTCGGCTTCCTTTTTAAAGTGCCCTTGATTTTTGACTTTGTCGGAATTCTTTTCGCCCTCTATATTCTTACTCTTGATAAATTAAGGCTTAAAAATATTCTCAAGAATCTTTCCCAGATTAAACTCTGGGGAATGATTTTTGGTTTTCTCTTCCCAATTGCCATCTCCATTATCTATTACGCCAGTAAAGGCGCCTTCACTCCCTACTTGCGCTCTGCCCTGATGCAAAATGTCGGCTATCTCGCCTCTTGGCAAGGCAGCAACCAAGGTCTAATAAACAGATTTATTCTCCTGACTCTTGGCTCCATCATGCTTTTTGTCTGGCGTCAAAAACTCAACTTTCACCTAAGACTATTTTTCTCCTGGTTTATCTTTGCTCTTTTCGGTGCTCTTCTTTCTGCCCGACCCTATCCCCATTATTTATTTGAAATCCTCCCCAGCCTAACTGTTCTTACTGTCTTAGCCATTGAGCAAAAAAAATTCCAGGCTACCACCCTCGCAACCATCGCCTATTTCTTCATCTTAGCCAGTTATTTAAACTTTGGGTTTTGGCGATATCCTTTCTGGCCTGATTACAAAAGGGATCTTCTCTATCTCTTCAAAAAAATTGACTATCCAACCTATCTCTCCCTATGGGGAGAAAGGACTGCTAGCGATTATCAACTCGCCAATTTTATTCGCGAACGCACTGATCCCGAAGATCGAATCTTCCTCTGGGGTGACGGGAGCTGCGTCTACAGCCTCTCGCAGAGATTGCCAGTAGGAAGATATACAGTTAACTATCACATTTATGACTTCAACGGTTTTCAAGAAACTCTTGAGGCAATAGAAAAGCAACAGCCCCGCATCATTGTAAAACTTAAAGACGAATCGCAAGAATGGCCAGAATTGGACAGCCTCCTCTTAAGGGATTATCGCCGGCTCAAATACGATGACTTTTCTAATCAGATATTTTTGAGAAATAAGTGAAAGGTTCTCCTAAAAGACTGTTTGTGCTAAAATTACCATTGTGAACCAAAAACAAAGCCTCTCCATGATGATGTTGAAAACCGTCTAGCGGAGGCTTTGCTGCAAAGAAACGATTACCTCCGCAAGGAGGTTTTTTAATAAATTTACAGCTATAATGAAAGAGTAAAAAATGAAAAAAACCTTTTATGTCACCACTCCTATTTACTATGTTAATGATATTCCCCATATTGGGCATACTTGCACCACTGTTGCTGCAGATATTATCGCCCGCTACCAGCGCCTGATTGGCAAACAGGTCTTTTCCCTAACCGGCACCGATGAACATGGAGCCAAGGTGGCCGAAGCCGCCGCAGAAGAAAGACTTTCTCCCCAGAAATTCTGCGACAAGGTTTCTCGAAGATTTGAAGAGGCCTGGGAAAAATTAAACATCAGTCATGATTTTTTTATCCGCACCACTGATCCTCGTCATGAAAAAATCGTGGCCGACCTTCTCCTGAAAATATATAAAAATGGCGATATCTATAAGGGGAAATACGAAGGTCTTTATTGTGTTGGCTGCGAAAAATTCTTAACCGAAAGCGATCTGGTAGACAATAAATGCCCACTTCATCCTAATCGGAAACCAAGTAAAGAATCTGAGGAGAATTATTTTTTTCGTCTTTCTAAATACATTCCTCAAATTACCAGGCTAGTCGAAAGTGGGCAAACCAATTACATTTTTCCTGAAGGAAAAAGGAAAGAGATCATCGCTAAGTTAAAAGCTGGCGTTAATGATGTTTCCATTTCCCGGGAAAAAGTTAAATGGGGTATTCCTGCCCCCTGGGATAAGAAACATACCATTTATGTTTGGATTGAGGCTCTCATCAACTACTATTCTGCAACCAGGTTTTTAAAGGATAGGGGCAAATTCTGGCCTGCCGATATCCATCTTATTGGTAAAGAAATTCTCTGGTTCCATACTGTTATCTGGCAGGCCATGCTTCTCTCTGCGGGAATACCATTACCCAAAAAAGTTTTCGCCCATAGTTTTTATACTATTAATGGCCAAAAAATGTCCAAATCTTTAGGCAACGCGATCTCTCCTAATAACCTGGTGAAAAAATTCGGGGCAGACGCTGCCCGATGGCTAATTGCCGATTCCTTTCCGTCTGAAGACGATGCCGATGTTGGCTTAGCTAAGTTCCAAGAGCGCTATAACGCTGATCTGGCCAATGGCTTAGGAAATCTCATCGCCCGAGTCGCTGCCTTAGCGGAAAAGACTAATTTCCGTTACCAAAAAGCAAGGGGCTTTAATCCTCTAGCTCTGGTGAAAAACGAATTATTCGGGGAATTATTAGAAAATTGTCATCTGGCTCGAGCTACTGATCTGATCAGGAAAAGCATTGCCGAATTAAATCAAGAAATCAATGACAAGGCATTATGGCATCTCGAGGAGAAAAGATTAACCAAAGAACTAACCAAAATAATTGCCTCCATCATTCAAATTACCCATCTCCTTGAGCCGATTATGCCCGAAACCAGCAAAAAGATCCGGGCCCAGTTTGATAAAAAAATTAAGAAGGAAAAACCTCTTTTTCCGCGGCTAAACGAAGAAAAATGTTAAAATAGCTACCGCTATGAAAAAAGAACTCGGCGTCTCGCGCAAAACATATCGGTTTTTGGAAATGATTCCTGGATTAATTGCCTGGACGACAATCCTCTTCGTCACCCTGGGAGGATTAATTGTTCCGAAGGTCGTCGCCTATTTTGTCATGGCCTTCCTGGTCTATTGGTTTTACCAGTCTTTTAAATCATCCCTCTTGGGCATTAATGGCTATTTCAAGATTAAGCAATGGGAACAAGTTAATTGGCGTGAAAAATATCGAGAAGAAAGAAAAGGAAAATGGCTTGAATGGAACGAAATTAGGCATATTGTTCTCATCCCCAGCTATAAGGAACCCGTTCCTGTTTTAGCTGAAACTCTTGACAGTCTTGCCAATCAAGAGGACTTTGATACCAATAAAATGGCGGTCATCCTTGCCATGGAGCAAAGAGATGATGCTAGTCACCAAACCGCCAAGGAGCTAATCGCGAGATATCAAAAAAAGTTTGGCAAGATCATGGCCACATTCCACCCAAACAACCTCCCCGGAGAAATTATTGGTAAAGCCTCAAACGAAACCTGGGCGGCTAAAGAGGCTAAGAAAAAACTTATCGATAAACTTGATTGGCATATCAAGAAAGTAACTGTTACCAGTTGCGATGCCGACACTCTGTTTAACCGCAAATATTTTTCTTGCTTAACTTATCAGTTTGCTAAAAATCCTAACCGCTACCTTCGCTTTTGGCAATCGCCGATTTTCTGGTACAACAATCTTTTAGAAGTTCCTGCTTTTATTAAAATGGTAGGAATTATCGGCAATGTTCTCCATCTCGCCAACCTTCAAGAGCTAGATGGATTAAACTTTAACTACTCTTGCTATTCTCTTTCTCTAAAACTTCTCCACAGTGTTGGCTACTGGGACACAGATATTATCCCCGAAGACTGGCACATCTTTCTACAGTCATTTTTCGCAAAAAGGGGCTCGGTTAAATTAGTACCAATCTTTTTACCCACTCACAGCGACGCCCCTGAAGGAAAAAACTATTTCCATGCTTTAAAAAGCCGTTACCTTCAGTGCCAACGCCACAGTTGGGGGGCCACTGACATTCCCTATGCCATTAGCCAAGCTAAAGTTCATAAAGAAATTCCTCTTTGGTTAAGGATGAGTCGCGTCTATAAACTAATCGAAACTCACTTAATCTGGTCTACCAATTGGTTCATCCTAACCCTAGGCGCTGCCCTCCCACCGATTCTCAATCCTAAATTCGGGCAAACTTCTTTAGGCTACAATTTGCCTAAATTCTCAAGATTAGTCTTGACCGTTTGTTTAGTCTCCTTGGCCGTAATCATCACTTTAGATCTTCTCCTGAGGCCTAAGCCACAAAAACCAAAGGGAATCAAGGCCGTCTTCCATTTCACTCAATGGCTCTTAATGCCAATAGCAACTTTATTCATGTCCTGCTTGCCAGGACTTGACGCCCAGACTAAACTGATGATAGGTAAAAGGCTAGAATACAAAACAACGCCGAAATTTTAATTTATGAAAAAACTAACCAATCGATTAGTTTTCAACTTAGGCAATCTTTGGCAAAACAAAGACCTTTCCAGACCAATAAAAATTAATCTCCTTTTAACTGCTGGCCAGGCAATCTTTTTAACTATTAACTTCTCTCGTTTACCTCCGCAAGTCCCCCTTTTCTATAGTCAACCATGGGGAGAGCCGCAATTAGCCAGCCCCGGCCTGCTCTTTCTCTTGCCTGGTTTTTCTTTCTTGTTTTTCCTTTTAAACTCCACCATCAGCATCTTCAATCAAGACCAAGAAGAAAACAAGATTTTAGGATCTTTGCTTAATTGGAATGGAGCCTGGGTTTCTCTTTTTTGCTTGATAACTCTCTTAAAAATCATTACCATTATTACTTAATCATGGATCTTTTCTTTTTTTTAAAGCCCTTCTTCCTGGCTTTCGGCGTTTCTCTTCTGGCCACTCCTCTAGTTATCAAAATTCTCAAAAGACTCGGCTGGGTTGAAGATCCTCAGAAAAAAAGCCATCCTAAGGTAATTCATGAATATCCCGTTCCTCGGGGCGGCGGCATCAGTATTTTTCTGGCAATTTTCATCACTATTCTTGTCTTCCTCCCTCTCGACAAACATCTCAAGGGAATTCTCCTTGCCTCGCTGATTACTCTTGTTACTGGCCTTATTGACGATTTAACCGATTTAAATCCTTATCTCAGATTATTCACTAATGCCCTGGCAGCTCTAATTATCATTGCCTCAGGAATTGGCATTAGCATAGTCACTAATCCTTTTGGCGGCACTTTTCGACTCGATCAACCCCAAATTCATTTTCAGCTTTTCGGGATTGCCAGAAGTATTTGGCTTCTCTCAGATATTTTCGCCTTTTTCTGGATTATCTGGTGCATGAACATCATTGGTTGGTCGGGCGGAGTGGACGGCCAATTTCCTGGCTTTGTCACCATTGCCACTTTTACTATTGGCTTGCTCAGCCTTAATTTCTCCCAAGATATTGCCCAATGGCCAGTTATTATCTTAGCGGCCGCTGTCAGTGGTGCTTTTCTGGGCTTCTTGCCGTTTAATTTCTACCCACAAAAAATCATGCCTGGCTACAGCGCTAAAAGCCTCGCCGGCCTTTTGATTGCCGTCCTTTCAATTCTTTCTGGGGCTAAAATCGCCACCGCTATCTTGGTTCTCGGTGTTCCCATGATTAACGGCCTTTGGGTCATTACCAGAAGAATTCTGAAGAAAAAATCACCAGTTTGGGGAGACGTAGAACATTTCCATTATCTTCTTCTGAAACTAGGCTGGTCTAAAGCAAAAGTGGCTGTTTTCTACTGGCTTATCTCTTTGGTTCTGGGATTAATTGCCCTCAGCCTTAACAGCCAACAAAAATTTTATGCTCTCATTATGCTTGGCTTAATTTTCTTAGCAGTATCCCTGTTGATCAGAAGTTGGCTCAAAAAGAATCATTCGAACTTTTCTGCATAAGTACCAGAAATCCAGCCCTCTTTACCTTCTTCATATGCAATTTTATACCAGCCAGCCTTTTCATCTAAAAGGCGATATTTCTCGCCGGGGTTAATTTTGGCAGCCTCACTGGCGCTAGTAGATGGCTCCAGCCTGACTCTCAACCAACCAGTCGGAGTATCATTGATAACCACATAAGGCTCGGTCATCTCTCCTTCTTCCTCTTCAGCTACTTCCCCAGATTCCGTCGCTATTTCTGTCTCTTCTCTAGCCAACTTTACCTCTGCCACCAAACGATAACCGTTCATGGCCTTGGCCATTACTTCTTTGGATTTGTAATCCGGTAAGCTGACAAAAATGCGATGTTCCCCTTCGCCAATATCGTCAATCCCCAAAGGCGATAAACCCCTCATCTCACCATCAACCGTAATGGCAGCACTGTTAGGATCAGAAATCACCATTAAACTCGCTCTATCTTTGTTCGTAATTTTTTCTAAGAAGACAATCTCTCCCGATTCTTTTTCCGCATCGTCGCTGAATTCCCGATCAATAATCGTCTTTGTGCCGGGATTGAGATAGAGACTTCTTTCCCAAACCCGAGATTCCATTCCTTCGGGAATAAGGCGGAAAGAAATCTCGCCGCTAGACATTTTGTCATTCTCATAAGGCGTGTAACCTGCCTCTTGACCATTAATAACTACTCTCGCCCTTGGAGAGGCACCAAACTGAACCGCGGCCCTTCGTTTACTTGGACTAAAACCCTTGAAGGCAAGGAACCCTATACCACCGATAGTCAAAAGTAAAGAAAAGATTAACAGCAATTTTTTCATCCTAGAGATAGGATATCAAAAAAAAGCCCTTTTTGGCAAGAAATCAGGCCCGGCCAGCATATTCTCCGGTTTCAGTGCTAACAATGATTTTTTCTCCCCTTTTAATAAACAGGGGCACTTTAACCGTACTGCCGTTTTCCAAAACAACGCTTTTCGTGGCCCCGGTTGCCGTATCGCCCTTAACAGCATCTTCTGCCTGGGTTACCTCAAAAACAATCTTCTTAGGCGGAGAAACGCTAACCACTTCGCCATCCAGGAGGGCAATTTTGTACTCTTCTCCCTCCTTAATAAATTGCTCATCCTCACCGACGACCTTTTCATCAATCTCTATCTGCTCATAGTTATGAGGGTTCATGAAAACGAATTTATCCCCAGTACGGTAAAGAAATTGCCCTCGACTGTATTCCACCTGTACTTCTTCCACGCCTTCGCTGGTTTTAATAACCTCCTTAACCACATTGCCGCTCTTTAAACCCTTAAGTTTTAATCTCACCACTGCTGCGCCCTTGCCGGGGTTAAAAAATTCTTTATCCACGACAAGAACTGGCTCATTTCGCCAATTTAAGAACATTCCTTTGGTAATGCTACCCGCTTTTGTCACGCTGCTATTTTAGCATCGCCAGGTTGAAATGTAAAAATGCTATGCTATAATATAAGTTAATAACAAGACTATCGATGGAAAGGTCAGTAAAAATAATAGTAGGAGAAGAAGAGATTGAAACTTTTGATCAGGTTAAACTTTTTGCTCCGAAAAAATCAGTCACTTGCAGGCTTTGTAGCGTTCGTTCGGCTAATGACACCTGTCAATTAGCTGAACTGGAAATCGAGCTAGGACGGCCTCCGTTAACAGGAGAAGCCGAGGCAAGAGGAATCAGCCTCGCAAAAATACCGGCTCTTTTTTGCCTAAACGGCTATACTTCTCCTGATAATGCTAGAATCTTCTAAGCAATAATTGTTTTTTTAAAAAATTTCCTCTCCGGAAAAAAGAATCACCTCTTTAATATCTGCCTGGTCAGTAAGAAGCATGATCAGCCTATCAATACCCAGAGCAACCCCGCTGCAATCAGGCAAACCCTGCTCCAAGGCTTTGATGAAATTCCAATCAACTTGATGCTCATTCTTTTTCAATTTTTTCCTTAATTCGATTTCTTTTTCAAATTGCTCTTTTTGCTCTTTAAAGTCAGTTAATTCGTTGTAGGCATCAGCTAACTCTATACCGGCAATGTACAATTCAAATCTTTCTTTAAGACGAGGGTCTTTCCTGCTGGTTTTAGACAAAGGTGCAAATTCAGCTGGAAAGTCATAAATAATCGTTGGTCTTCCCTGACCAAGGTAGGGCTCAACCTCTTTAAGATAAGTCAGGTTAAAACTATCTTCCCAGTCTCTTTCTTTTTGTTGGGCAAAAAAGGTTTTTTCATCAATGGCAGCATATTTTTTAAAAGCCTCAAGAACAGAAATTCTCTCAAAAGGCTCTTCCAAATTGATGGCCTTTCCCTGATAAACTAATTTCTTTTTACGGCCAAAAATGAACCGGATCAGATTCTCACAATCCTCCATGGTCTTTTTATAATCCACGCCAACTCGATACCATTCCAACATCGTAAATTCGGGGTTGTGAAAATGACCACCGATATCAGTGTTTCTAAAACTTTTGGTGATCTCAAAGAGATTGCCAGAACCAGAGACTAAAAGCTTTTTGAGCCACATTTCTGGCGAAGTGGACAAATAGGCCTTCTGTCTTTTCCCCAACTTGTCAACTAATTCGGTCTCAAAAATCTCAAGATAAGATTCGGGGATTAATGAAGGCGCCAAAATAGGGGTCTGAACCTCTAGGAAACCCTCTCGTTTGAAAAAGGCTCTAATTCGATCAATAACCGCTGCCCTTTGTCTAAAAATCTGCCAGTAATGAGGATTATTTTTAAGTCTTTGCCAATCCATAAGCTGAAGTCTAACCCAAAGAACTTAATTTAACAACCTTAAATAGGAATAATCAGGTAGGTTACTCGATGCAGCAGTCAATCGCCTTCTTGACTAGTTCACCTAATTTGGAGAAAAGATTGCCTTTCTTTGCCTGGATCGCTTTTTCACTGTTAATGAACTCGTTTTCTTTAAAACCCATTTTCTTCAAATCTGTTTTAAGCTCTTCGCTTTTGACGGCGCCTAAGTTTAGGCCCCAAAAAAGAGAATAAAGCTGATAGGCCATTTTGAACAACTCCCAAGCCTCCTTTTTCTTACCCTGGCCTAAGGCCTTAGTTCCTACTTCGTTTAGGCGCATTGAGGCTGCCAACAGATGTTTAGAAATACACCAAACTTCACCCTCATAATGAGGCACTAACTTTTTCATCAGCTCTTTACGCATTTGTCGAGTTTCATTTAAAACCTCTAGATAATTTATCTTTCCTGTCTTGGTGGCGGTGAAAAAAAGATGCTCTTCAATGCTAACTAGGTTCATTAATGCCAAAGAAAGGTCTTCGTCAGAAGAAAGATCAAACTTGTTTTTGGTCTGAAGACTCTTAATCTTAGCTAGGAGTCTCTCAACTCTATTTTGGTCAACCGCTCTATTTTTTGGCATTTCGGTTCAATTTTAACATACTGTCAAGAAGAGGGTTAGGCTGAGGATGATGATAGCAACCAGCGGAATAATTACCTTCTGAAAAGGAAAAAAAACCTTGCCCTGGTTCTTCTTTCTCAAAAACTGATCCAAGAAAACGCTCAGCCAAAAGAAAACAGTTCCCAGGGTAATCCCCAACCAAATCTTACAGATTCCCCAGATTTTACAATAAGGATTGTTTATCTTCCCCTGGGCATCAAGAAAAGCAATCGTCAACAGATAGAAAATAATTGACCAGACTATTTTCGGTTTGGGAAGCTTAGCTAGCCTAAACCGATCAGCAAACCAAATAGCCATGGCAGTAATTAAGGCACCAATCCAGACGGCTGCAATCAAATCGTCAATCCCCAATTTCTCAGCAATCCACAGACCACCCCCAACAGCGACGATACAAACCGGACAAGTGGCGAAAACGGGCTTAGCAAAAATCATTGATATTTTCCTGATAAATAATCAATAATCGGTTGATCGCCAATAACACACTCGCCCTGGTCAAAAAGAAAAGGCACGGAAATCCCGTTCCCGGTTTCCAGTCCACAGGCCGAGACCTTTTCGGCGAGCTTCTTAGCATTCTCCTGGTTGTAGTAAACCTCTTTTTCTACGAGATGAGCCTTTTCCTTAACTCCTTGATTCTTACCCAACCAATCCTCTACGTTTTTACAATGAGGACAGGTGGCACCCACAAAAAGAATTGTCTCCGACCAACCATCATCAGAAGCGGTAGTTTTCTTCTCTCCTCTCAAAACTAAAAAGAAAACTACTAAAACTAAAGCAGTAATGCCAATAATCAATTTTTTCACGATTCTGTTATTCTGCACCAGAAAGCAAATTTAAGATTTCTGTCACTGCCTCTTGAGGATTATTAACGATTCGATAGACTTTGATTTCTTCTTCTCTTAAAAGCATGTTTTTGCCAAAAGCCTCTAGAATCTCGTGCCAATAGCTTCCGATGAAAACCAAAGGCTTGTGATGACCAAAAAACAATCTAGCTAATCCCCAAGCCATAGCAAATTCAGAAATAGTCCCGGTGCCACCGTTCAAAATAACATAAATATCGGCCAATTCTAATAGTTTTAGGGTCCTTTCTACATAATTCGGCAAACAGATTTCTTTATCAATATGATTCGTGGGGTCTCGACCTTCAAAATTAGTCATCCCCTCTGGTTTAAAATAAACACCAATGGTTTTCCCGCCCCCAGCCTTAGCTCCTTCTGAGGCTGCCTTCATCACCCCAGGGCCACCACCATTGACAATAATCAGGCCTTTTTCGGCTAATGACTTTGCCACTGCAAAAGCATCTTGATAGAGTTGATCTTCAGGCTTGGCTTGAGAGTAACCAAAAATAGCAACTTTTTTTGCTTCGTTCATGTTAATAATTCTAACAGCTCCTTGGCGTTTTTAACAGCAAAAGCATCAATGTCATTATTGAAGTAGCAAAAAACGTCTCGGTCTTGCCGAAGCCAGCTTTTGATCTTATTCGCCCATTTCCTGAGCTGATCAAGAGAATACTCATAATTATAAAGGGTTTCTACTCCATGAAGCCGCAAATAGACAAAGTCTGCAGTGGTCGCCAGCGGAGGACAAGCGAGCTCTAAAGAGTCGTGCAAGACCAAACTACAATTAAAAGCTTTTAGAATTTCAAAGACCTCCTCATCAAACCAGGACTTGTCCCGAAACTCAAAAGCGAATCTTGCCGAGCTCTTAAAGGTTTTCAGGAATTCTTCTAATCTCAAGGCGTTTTTCTTGAAATTGGGCGGAAGTTGAAAAAGAATTGCTCCTAGTTTCTCTTTAAGCAAAATGGTCCTGCTAAAGAACGGCTGCCACTTTTCTTGGACTACTTTTAACTTCCGAAAATGAGTAATGGCTTGATTGGCTTTAACGGAGAAAAGAAAATCGTCGGGAACCTTTTGATACCAATTAGAAAGGGTCTTGACCTGAGGCAGACGATAAAAAGAATTGTTTAGCTCTACCGTTTTAAAATGCTTAGCATAGTGTTCCAGCCAATGATCAGAGGCAATATCCTCAGGATAAAAATTTCCCAACCAATCAGGATAAAAAAACCCAGAAGTGCCAATCCATAGTTTAGCCACGATTAACTTTAATTTTACAACGCCAGCGTTTACAATAAAACAAGGATAAAATCGCGTGAAAAAATGGTTTTTATTGCTGATCTTCTTAATTGCTCTTAATTTCTGCCTCCTTCTAAATCAAAAAAAACCAGCTAAAAGAATAAGCCTTTTAACTAGCGAGGGGGCCCCTACCGAGAATTCCCAACCGACAACCAATCCCAAACTTATTACCCTTCTTTTTGTCGGCGATATCAGTTTGGCTAGAGAAATTAATTGGCAAATCAAGAATAAAAATGACCCTTTATTCCCTTTGGAAAAAATGAAAGATTTTCTTAACGAAGCCAACTTGACTGTGGCCAATCTGGAAAGCCCCTTGGTTTCCAATTGCCCCTTAACTAGAACCGGCCTAAAATTCTGCGGCAATCCCGAAAACGCTCAGGGCCTTGCTTGGGCTGGTTTTGATTTGGTTAACTTGGCCAACAATCATATCGGTAATTATGGCCCCGAAAGAGTCTCACAAACCAAAAAGGTCTTAAATGAAAATCAAATTGATTATTTTGGTAGCGGTAAAATCGCTTTCAGAAAAATTGACAGTTTAGAAATCAGCTTCTTAGGTTTTGATGACACCCTCAGGCCCTTAACCCCAGAGGAAATGGAAAAGGCAATAAGAACTACGGCAGGGGGCAACCACTTCTTAGTGGCCAATTTCCACTGGGGCCAAGAA
>CAZMUE010000003.1:0-18473 GCA_964569725.1 uncultured Gammaproteobacteria bacterium | reverse complement strand
GCAACTCAGTGATTTGGATTGTTGGTATTGGTATAATGGGCTTGATTCTGCGTTTGGCTTTGCTTTAAGCTTAATCATGAAAGGGTCGGGAGTAATTTTCGAAAATAGTTCTCTTTTGGAGTGGGAGACGGTAAGTGGGGCAGGCCTATCGTCTCCCACTCGAGAAGAGAAAAGACTTCCGAAGAACTTACTGAGAAAAGTTGCCAATACCCTCATCTTCTTTTCCTTGATTGGTTTCCTAATATCTTTTTACCCATTGCTTAGGATAGAATCCAAACCTTTAGTTGATCGTTTCAAGGAAAAGCTTTCGCGCTTGCAGGAAAGAGCAAAGAAAGATTTCAAACTTTCCTTTCTGCCAGATTTGCCACCAAAAACTAAACTTGAAGTTCCTAATACCAGCTTTTCTATTGTTATCCCTAAACTGGAGTTATCTTCAGCAGTTTCTGTCAGTGTTGATAGTCAGAAAGAGGTAGTTTATAAAAGAGCCTTAAAAAACACTGGCGTTGCCCACGCTTCTATTAGCGGTTTTCCAGGACAAGACGAGACAATTTACCTTTTCGGGCATTCAACTAACTCTATTCTCAACATTCCTCGTTTTAACGCCGTTTTTTATGGCTTGAGCAAGCTGGAAAAAGGGGATGAAGTGATTCTGGTTTACCTAGGGAGAGAGTATAAATATCAAGTGACAGAGAAAAAAGTAGTTAATCCCCAGCAAGCAGGGATTGTCATCAACAAGTTTGAAGAGCTAGTGCTGCAAACTTGTTGGCCACCGGGGACAACTAAACAGAGATTGCTTGTCTACGCAGATACGGCGCGAGAATAGCATAAATTCTTCTTTTACCAGTTCCACAAGCCTCTTCTTTAATAATTTTAAATTTTTTTAGCGTCTTGATATTTTTAACGTGAGGGCCACCGCAGACCTCTTTAGAAAAATTACCAATAGAATAAACTTTGACTTTATCAGGATAGGTTTTTCCGAGGACAGTCAGAGCTCCTTGTTTCTTAGCCTGTTCGAACTCTATGGTTTCCATTTTTACTTCAAGTTCTTCCTCGATCTTTTGATTAATAAGATCTTCAATTGTTTTGGTCTCCTCAGGAGTTACTTTTTCAGGATGGACAAAGTCAAAGCGGAGTTTTTCTGGGGTAATAGCTGATCCTACCTGGGTTACGTGTTCACCGAGAACCTTTCTTAAGGCTGCCTGTAAAAGATGAGTTGCCGTGTGCAATCTGATTGTTTCATTCGTTTGCTCGCCTAGCCCACCCTTAAAAAAGCCCTTGGTGGCTTTCCTTGACAACTCCTGGTGACCTTTTTTCGCCTCTGCGAACAGAGAATTAAAATTGGGCGGTAGAGAATACTTTTCTTTTTTTGCCTCTTCCTTAATCATTTCTATGGGAAAACCATAGGTTTGGTAAAGATTAAAGGCAGTTGTTCCCGTGAGGTTATTGTCCTTGACAAGCCTTAGAAATTCTTTTAAGCCTCGGTCAATAGTTATTAAAAAGTGATCTTCCTCTTCTTTTATAACCGATAAAATGTTTTTATCTAGATTGTCCAGCCTCGGGTAATCGTTGGCATAATTGGTTTTGTTAAAAATGACGCTTTGGCCGATTTTTTCCAAAAAATTACCCTTGATCCCTAAAACTTTTCCTTGGCGGACGCTTCTTCTTATAAGTCTTCTTAAGACATAACCCCTTTCCTTGTTTGAGGGGGTGATTCCTCCCAAAATACAAAAAACAGCAGCTCTGACATGATCAGCGATAATTCGCATTGGAATTTTATTTTCTTGTTTTTGGTATGACTGTCCGGAAGTTTCTTCAATTGTTTTGATAATCGGTTGCCAGATATCAGTGGCATAATCATCCTCAAAATTGTTGACGATGGCTAAAGTTCTTTCTACACCCATGCCCGTATCGACGTTCTTTTGCTTCAATGGTTCATACTTACCGCTCGGCAGTTTGTTATACTGCATGAAAACATTGTTCCAAACTTCAATATGTTTGCCACAGGAACAGCCGGGTCGACAAGCCCTGCAACAAGCTTTTTGTCCCGCATCAACGAACATTTCTGTATCTGGGCCGCAAGGGCCGCTTTGTCCTACTGGACCCCACCAGTTGTCTTTTTTAGATTTGAAAAAGATTCTCTGTTTAGGAATTCCCAGAGATTGCCAAATTTCTGCAGATTCAGCGTCTCTGGGGGCATCTTTGTCTCCTTCAAAACAAGTGACTGAGATTTTATCTTGATCAATTTTTAGCACTTTGGTTAGAAATTCAAGGCTCCAGGCAATAGCCTCTTTTTTAAAATAATCGCCTAAAGACCAATTGCCTAGCATTTCGAACCAAGTGTGATGAAAAGTATCGCCTACTTGTTCAATATCATTGGTTCTTAAGCATTCTTGAACGTTAGTTAATCTTTTTCCCGAAGGGTGAGATTCGCCTAAAAGGTAAGGAACTAAAGGGTGCATGCCTGCGGAAATAAAAAGAGTGGAAGGATCTTCCTCTGGAATCAATGGTGCTGAAGGAATCCAGGCGTGGTTTTTCGAGACGAAAAAATCCTTAAATAGAGTTTTTAACTTTTCACCTTTAATCATCTTGAGGCTGGTTAAGTATAGCACGAGAAGAAACTAAAGCAGAGAAAAAGAGTCCTAGTCTCTTCTTCACCTTTCCCAGCTGGCGAGATATCTCCGTTTTCCGTAGGGAGCACAGGTTTGGGGAGAATCGACCTGTCCTTCTTCGTTTTCGCCAATGCCTTCGTGAAGAGTGGCTCCGAGCTCGAAAAGGCTAATTCCCAAACCCAACCTCTCGGTTCTGGTCTTTTGGTCAGCAAAATATTGTTCGCGACTAGCGGGTTTAAAAACAGACCCTTCCTGTCTTGATAGCTCTTGCCTTGCCCAATCTCTATCAGAGCAGCCAGGGCAGAAATCGCAATTTCCAGGGCATTCTATTTCACTCATAATTTAAATTATATCACATTTTGGCTAAGAATACATCTCAGAACCTTGCTTTTTTCAATCAATCCATCTAAACTTCTAACTAATGAAGAGTTTTTTAGCTAAGTATTGGAAAACGATTCTCATTGTTTTCTTGCTATTAGCCTTTTTCTTTAAAGACAGAATCTACCTTCCTTTTAGGCAAACAAACTACCTTTCCTCTGGCCGATCTGAACCAGCAAGCCCGGGCCCTTTAAGCAGCGACCTAGCCTATGAAAGCAAAGCATCATTACCAGTCGGAGGGGCCATTCCTAAGCCTGAGATTGAGGAAAGAATGGTGGTTGAAGAATCAAATCTTTCTTTGGTGGTGGATAACGTCCGCCAAAAAGTTGATCAGGTTTTAGATTATACCAATCAAAGCGGAGGCTATATGATTTCTTCTTCTTTGTCTCAGCCGGAGGAAGCCCCCTTTGCTACTTTAGTAGTTCGTTTGCCCAGAGAAAAATTGAGACCGGCCCTGGATTTTTTAAGGATATTGTCAATCAAGGTGACCTCAGAGAACTTAATCGGCCAGGATGTTACTGATCAGTATTTTGACATTGAGGAAAGATTAAGCACCCTTTATAAGACAAAAGCTAAATTTGAGGAGATTCTTAATCAAGCAAGCAAAATTGACGACATTTTGCGGGTTCAGAGAGAAATTATTAGCCTTCAATCACAGATAGATAGTCTTAAAGGACAACAAGAATATCTGAAAAAGACAGCAGAGAACGCGAGGTTGACGGTTTATCTTTCTACCGACGAATGGAGTTTGCCCTACGCGCCTGAAGAACCTGGTTTTAGGCCAAAGGTGATTTTCAAGCAGGCCGTAAGATCATTGGTTAGAAATATCCGTGCCTTGGGTAAGTTAAGCATTTGGGTATTGGTTTACGGATTAATCTGGCTGCCCTTGCTGATTGTCATTAAAGTCATCAGGAATAAAAGAATTAAATCCCGAAGAAGTGCTTAAAAGAATAATTTTCCTGCTCATCTCTGTCGGCGCTATTTTTGTCTTTGCCTTCTGGCTCACTTTCTATATCGCTGATTTTTCTTTTGAGTCCCTCAAGAAAATTGAAAACAAGTCACCGGTAGTCGCCTTGACCCAAGAGCAAATAGATGCCCTAAAAATTCAATGCGGCGATATCAATAAAGCAGTTCGGGCCGATTGTATTCTTGACTGGCAGGCGGACAACATTTTTTATTGTAATAAACCAGAAATAACTCCCGGAGACAAAGAACTCTTTTTGGAAGACTACCCAGACTGCAATATTGACATGATCATGAATGAGATCTATGCGGGCAGCTTTCCAGTCTTCGCTGTCTTGGAAAGAAAGGTTCGCGATGGTCAAGTTTTTGGCCAGAGTTATACTTTTGCGACTACCTATTGTGCCATTGCCAGAGGGTTGGGCTTGGATTGTCGAGTGATGAGAACAAAATCAGATTTTAGCAGCGAGAATATTTCTGGCTGGGTTTGGCGAGGCTTTGATTATTGTGGATTGGTTGATAAGAAGTATGTTTATCAGAATGGCTGGAAATGCCTGAACTGGTTTGGTAAGCATTGGCGAATGGCCGCAAGGCATTATTGGCCAGAAGTAGAGATTAGCGGCAGATGGGAGGTTATGACCAAGCTTCCCTGGCGCTATGGTAAAAATGGAGAAAAAGAGCTTTATCTTAAAGATGATTATCGCGATACAGGGTGGTAAAATATAACATTACTTATTTATGAATAAGAAATGACAGAAATAAAAATTGGTCCAGAAGAAAAAAGAATAATGGGTGTTGTGCGTAGACAAGAAGCAAGGGCGACGGCAGCAGAGCAAAGGAGAAGTGCTTTCGGTGATTGGGTTGAGAACGAGATAGGAGTGACTTTGGAGGAAATGGAGGAATTACCAGTAACAGGCTGCCTTGACGAGGCGCATAGAGTAGCCGCAGGTGGACATTTAAATGCAGTGTTGGGGAGGGAGCCTTACCGCAAGAGACGTTAGTTCTTTCTCTTTTGTTTTGTCCCTTCAATCAGGATAGCCAGATAAATCATTAGCCAGCCAAAGACATAGAAAAAAATTGGCAAGATTTCACCGATGATGAGGCTAGTCCACTTTTGTATTCTTTGGTGGGGTTGAGCGGTAATTAGGGATTGAAGAGTCTGTTGTCTCAAGCCTTCAACAATGTGTTTATCATATTCAAAACTGAAGGCGAGAATAGCAAAACCAAGGATCAAAAAAAGAGAAAAGCGACTGGGCTTTTTAAAGGCAATAAAGACAGAAATAATTAGGCCCAAGAGATAAGCAAGGAGAATGTAGTTATGAATAAAGAGAGCATAAATAGTATGAATGACGTTAGAAGAAAGATCTCCGTTGCTCATGCCAATGATTTTATCATCTTGCCGTGACAAAATCTGTTCATAATTAAGGTTTGAGACGGACAGAAACCACCTGTTCTGGTGAAACTGCTCTTTGGCAGTCTGGACAGAAGGCCATTCCCCAAGAGTTTCTAACCACAAACGAACTTGGCCCCCCTATTTTCCCGGCAGTTTGTATGCCTGAAGGCAATCATTACTGGGCCGCCAGAAGCGTCTTCAACTTCGTCTAGCGCCAAATTCATTTGGGCAATCTCTTCTCTTGGGAGCATTTCTCTATTCATTCTAAATCCCATTATATCATAGCTAGCTTAGGAATTGTGCTAAAATAAACTGAGTTTAGGTTGATCTTTCGTTAAATTATTTTTAGTCATGGATAAACGTTTTGAGCCAGGACTTTACGAAGAAAAGATTTATCAGCTTTGGGAAAAAGCAGGCTATTTTACGCCAGAGATTGATGAAAAGAAAGAACCTTTCAGTATTATTCTGCCTCTTCCTAACGCGAATGATTCGATGCACATTGGTCATGCCATGTTCACGGTTCAGGATCTTATGTGTCGTTACCAGCGCATGTTAGGCAAGATTGTCTTGTGGCTTCCTGGCAGCGACCACGCGGGCATTGAGACGCAATATGTTTTTGAAAAGCATTTAGCCAAAGAGGGAAAGTCTCGTTTTGATTATGACAGAGAGACTCTTTTTAAAAAGATCTGGGATTTTGTGGAGAAAAATCGCAAGCTAAATATTCAGCAGATGAAAAAGTTGGGCTTCTGTTTAGATTGGACCCGTTACCATTACAGTTTGGAGCCAGAGATCATTGAACAAGTTCTAGCAACTTTCTATAAACTTCATCAAGATGATTTGCTTTATCGAGCAGAGAGAATCGTTAATTATTGTCCTCACTGTGGAACCGGATTTTCTGATCTTGAAGTTAACCATGTTGAAAAAGATGAGGCTCTTTATTTTTTGGATTACGGATCAATCCAGATTGCTACGACCAGACCAGAAACAATTTTTGCTGACGTGGCGATAGCCGTTAACCCTAAAGACAGGCGTTATAAAAAGCTAGTTGGCAAGACCGCGGTTATTCCTTTAATTAAAAAAGAAATCCCGATTATTGCTGATGACTTAGTGGAGACTGATTTTGGCACTGGAGCTTTAAAAATCACTCCAGCTCATGACGCGACTGACTTTGAGATCGGGCAAAAGCATAATCTGCCAATGCTGGTTTGTATCGATCTTTCTGGAAAAATGATTAACGTCCCTCGAGAGTTAGAAGGACTTTATTCAGATAAAGCCAGAGAAAAAACAATAGAACTTTTGCAAAAAGAAAAGAAGCTGATTAAAACAATCCCTCTGCATCATGCAGTTGGCGTTTGCTATCGCTGCAAAGCCACAATAGAACCTTTGCCAGTGCCGCAATGGTATATCAAGATTAAGTCTCTAGCTAAACCAGCCACAGAAGCCGTAGAGAAAGGAAAGACGAAAATTTTTCCCCTGCGTTTTAAAAAGACCTATCTTGACTGGATGAATAATATCAGAGATTGGAATATTAGTCGTCAGATCGTTTGGGGACCAAGGATTCCGGTTTGGTATTGTTTGGATTGCGATCCGGAAATTAAATTAAACTTTATTGATAAGAATAATCAAGTTGTTTCTGGCGATTATCAGGCCCTTAAGGATAAATATTCTTTTGAAGAAATCTCTCAAGGGTTGCAATCCTTAATGGCGCCCTTGAAAGCAACTCCTTATTTCGAGGCCAAAAAAGAGTGTCCTCAATGCAAAAAAACCCATCTTCTTCAGGAAACAGATACTTTGGATACCTGGTTTTTAAGTGGGCAATGGCCCTTAACAACCCTAGGCTTTAATGTTAAGAATCCGCAGAAAAGCAAAGAAGATTTTTCCTATTTCTACCCCACCAGCGTGATGGACACCATGTGGGATATTCTTTTCTTTTGGGTCGCCAGAATGATGATGTTCGGCCTTTATCTGGTTAAAGAAGTTCCTTTTAAACTAGTGCATTTACATGCGAGAGTGGTAGATCCTGAAGGCAAAAAGATGAGTAAGAGTAAAGGCAACGTGGTCGAACCTTTAGAAATTGTTGATCAATATGGTGCCGATGCTTTGAGGATGGCCTTAATTTATGGGGTGGCTCCAGCTAGTGACATTGCTTTAAGCGATAAAAAGATTGAGGCCATGAGAAACTTTTGTAATAAAATCTGGAACGCCTCCAGGTTTATCATGATGCAGCTGGAGAATTCAAATTTCAAAATAGGGAAGCTTGAGGGCAAAAATAACGACAAGATTCTGGAAAAACTGGGAGAAACAATAAAATTAGTTACTCAGCGGTTCAATACTCATTATTACGGTCAAGCCCTAGAATTGATTTATCAATTTTTCTGGCATGATTTTTGCGATCAGTATCTTGAGTCAATTAAAGATCGCCGTGAAGAAGCTTTGCCTGTCTTGATCCAGGTTTTGGTTAACAGTCTGAAAATGCTTCATCCTTTTGCCCCTTTTGTTACCGAGGCGATTTATCAAGAATTCAGGAAGGCGATGCCAAATAATTTTCTTTTTAAAGATGAAGCTCTTATGGTTTCAGATTGGCCTACGGAATTAGAATTATGAAAGAAGTCCCTTTAACTGCTGCTTGATTCTTTCGTTTTTCATCCCAAAAGTGATGCTCGTCTTGAGCCAATTGAGAGGGTCACCCGTAGTTAACCACTTTGCCGGAGGTCTGATTGGTTCAGCAATGGCTAAACTCTCTTGAGCGACAATGTTGCAGGTATCAGCTAACCAGAGTTCATTGCCACGACTGGTTTTTTGCTTTTCAAGGATAGAAAGGGCTTCGGGGGCCAGGAGATAACGGCCGACAACAGCTACATTCGAAGGAGCTTCTCCTAAAGAGGGTTTTTCAATGATGGCCTCTGCCTGATTGGGGATTTTACTTTTCTGTTTATACTTGATACAGCCGTAGGCGGAAATTTCCTTCTTGGCCACTGGCTGGCCGCCTAAAACAATGGTTGGCTTATACCTGTTGAAGGTTTCTATCATTTGGGAAAGGTATTGGCCTGGTTCTTCTTCAAGAATAAGGTCGTCACCGAAAGCAACGATAAAAGGTTGGCTGCCAACAAAATTCTTAGCGGCAAGAACAGGCGAAGCGTTGCCGTAAGGAAGGTGTCGGTACTGGGGGGCAAAATCCAGTTTTTTTAGTTTATTCCAGATGAAATAGAGACTTTCCAGGCATTTTTCCTTACCAGTTTCTTTCAGATATTTTTCCAACTCCTTATCGCGAGCAAAATGTTTTCTAAACATTAATTCTCCTGGTCGATGGACAATGCAGATCTGGTCAACGCCAGCACCAATAAGTTCTTCTAAGACAATTTGGATGATGGGTTTGTCTAAGATGGGAACTAATTGCTTGGGATAAGTTTTGACGGCAGGAAGAAATCTAGTGCTCCAACCGCCAGCAGCAACAATGGCTTTTTTGATCTGCATTAGGAGAATCTTATCACAAGCAGATATAGAAATGTAAATCTTTAGAAGCTATAATATTATTCATGGAGCGGACTTTAATTTCAGAAACACCTAAAAGAATTGGGGAAATGATTCTTTTAAAAGGTTGGGTTAATACTTATCGGGATCACGGTAAAGTAATTTTCATTGATCTTCGTGATAGAAGCGGGGTTATCCAGGTAGTTTTGGTGGGCATGAGAGGTGCAAGTAAATTACGTCAAGAATGGGCGGTAGAAATTGAGGGTTTAGTTAAAAAGAGGCCAGAGAAATTGATTAATCCTAATTTGGAAACAGGCAAGATCGAGTTAGAAGCTAAGAAGCTGAGGATCATTTCTCCAGCCGCAGAATTGCCTCTTGAAGTAACGGGGACAGGTAAGGATTTGAGTGAAGAATTGCGCTTGAAATATCGCTATTTGGACTTACGCAGACCAAGGATGACAAAGAATATGCGGATGCGGCATAAGGTGATTAAATTCATCCGCGATTACTTAGATAAGCAAGGTTTTGTGGAAATCGAAACTCCGATTTTAACTAAGGCGACGCCAGAGGGAGCCAGAGATTTTATTGTCCCCTCAAGATTACAGCCAGGAAAATTCTATGCTTTACCGCAATCGCCTCAACAGTATAAACAACTTCTTATGGTAGCGGGGTTTGAAAGATATTATCAAATTGCTAGATGTTTTCGCGACGAAGACCCTCGGGCAGATCGGGCTTACGGCGAATTTAGCCAACTGGACTTAGAGATGTCTTTTGTCACCCAAGAAGAGATTCTTTCCCTAATAGAAAATCTTTATAAGGAAATGGTCAAAGCTCATTTCCCAGAAAAAAAGTTAACTTTTCAAGAGTTTCCCCGTCTTAAGTATGAAGAAGCGATGAAGAAATATAAGACAGATAAGCCTGACTTAAGAAAAAATAAAAATGATCCCGATGAATTAGCTTTTGCTTTTATTGTTGATTTTCCTCTTTTTGAATGGAAGCAGAGTGAAAAACGTTGGGATGCAATGCATCATCCTTTCACCGCACCGAAAGAAGAGGCAATCCCAGACTTAATGGCGGGTAAAAACGTCAAGAGTCTCAAGTCCTACCAGCATGATTTTGTCTGTAATGGTGTTGAAATTGCCGGAGGCAGTATTAGGATCACTGATCCTAAAGTGCAAACCAAGGTTTTTGAACTCATGGGTCATACTAAGAAAGCGATTGAGAATAAATTTGGTCACCTACTAGAAGCCTTTAAATATGGAGTCCCTCCGCACGGTGGAATTGCTCCAGGCATTGAGAGAATTCTCAGAATT
The DNA here is from genome assembly GCA_964569725.1 of uncultured Gammaproteobacteria bacterium. Taxonomy (GTDB): domain Bacteria; phylum Patescibacteriota; class Microgenomatia; order UBA12405; family CAZMUE01; genus CAZMUE01. Next base: position 8,349 of record CAZMUE010000003.1, on the reverse strand, counting down.
CTTCTGAAAGAGAATAGTTTGCGCGAGGTAATGGCTTTTCCAATGACTGCTTCTGGTCAAACTGCGGTTATGGAAGCGCCATCTGCTTTGGATTCTGAACAATTGAATGAGCTCAAACTTAAGACTTGTCCGAAGAAATAATCCCAACCCTTCGAAAGCTTGTTGACTTTGGCTTTTGCGCATGAAGAAATTTACTGCTAAAATACTACTCATATTTCCCGTTTATTTAATTCTTTAGGAGCTACAGTGGTTAACAAGAAGAATAAAATACACATAATTGACGTTACCAATAGAGATGGAGTTCAGGCACCGCGATTAAGTTTGGCTAAACTACAGAAGACAATTGTAAACCTGTATTTAGACGAGTTAGGCATTTTCCAGAGTGAAATGGGATTCCCTTTTTCCGTTTCTGAGACTAATTATATTAACGCTAATTTAGAGCTGGTTAGAAAAAAGGTAATCAAAAACCTGCGCTTAGCTGGTTGGTGCAGAGCAATTAAGGGGGATGTAGAAAAAGCATTGAAACAAACAGCGGTTGAGTACCTCAATCTTTCTATCCCTACTTCAGAAACCATGCTGAAACTTAAATTTAAAGGCAAGTATCAATTTCAAGAGATTATAGAAGAGATGACGAAGGCTTTACAGTTGGCTCGTAAAATGGGGACAAAAGATGTTGCCATTAACGCAGAGGACGCTTCGAGAAGCGATTTAGATTTTTTAGTCGATTTTGGCCTTGCCGCTAAGAGGAACGGAGCTAGTAGATTAAGGTATTGTGATACCATCGGCATAGAAGATCCACAATCTATTTATGGGCGGGTAAAGCTTTTAGCTGTTAAAGTAGGAATTCCCATGGAAATTCATTGCCATAACGATCTTGGTATGGCGGTCGCCTGCTCGTTAACAGGAGCGAAAGGGGCTCTTGATGGTGGGCAGGACGCTTACATCAATACGACTATTACAGGTATAGGCGAAAGAGCAGGCAATGCCGATTTAGTTTCGATCTTATTAGCCTTAAAGTATGCGAGAGGTTTTAGGCGTGAGAGTTTATTAGCTGATGAAATTAATTTGAGACTAGTTTGGAAGCTGACAAAATATGTTTTTAGTTCTTTTGGGGTGCCAATCCCTTTGACGCAACCAGGGGTGAGTGAAAATATGTTTACTCACGAATCAGGAATTCACGCAGATGGAGTTTTGAAAAATAGGAAGAATTATGAACTTTATGGTCTCAGAGATTTAGGCAGAAAAGAAACTGAAAAAGTTGATCTAGGCAGGAGAATTACTGTTGGCGAGTATAGTGGTTTGAGTGGTTTCAAGTACGTTTATCAACAATTGGGTATTGTTTTCAAAGATGAGAAAGAAGCGGAATCGGTTTTGCAATTGGTTCGCTTTGCTGGTTCCCACACGCAGAAGCCATTAATCGCAGAAGAGCTACTTTTTATTGCTAAATATCCTGAGATAGCGCGTAAATTGATGCGGGTGGATATATGAAATAAAGGAAATGGCCCTGATTAGTGGGGTTTTCGTAAGATATAGAATAGATGGCCCCCAAAGAATGATTTTTTTGTTTTTCCAGTAGCATAGTCAATGAAACATTCCTTTTCTATTGACAATTCACAAGTTTTAGTGAGATTTTTTATTTCGAAGGGGCTGAAGAAATGACAACTAGAATCTAGTTGTTTATTATAACCAATGTTAATTTTGTAACTGAAATCTCCATTTTTAGGACTAGGTTTAAAGAGATCATTGATAATGTTGTTAGCTACTTTCTTCAGGCCATAATGAGCAATGTTGTATCGGTTGCTGATGTCGATGAAGATTTTGCCCTGTTCTCTGAGAAGGCTTTTCATGTTTATTAATGCTCTTAATCTGTGTTTTTGACTCGGGATATGTCCCAAGACATTCCAAAGACAAAGGATGATACCATATTGATCTGTTAGCTTCGTCCTTTGAGCAGAGATATCGATTCTTTCCGCTTTTATTACTTTATTTTCAAACTTACGGGCGAGCTTGACCATTTCTGAACTATTGTCGATCATTAACAGTTGTTGCCCCTTCATTTTTTGAAAGAGACGGATACCTCTAACGCCATCGCCGCAGCCAACATCTAAAACGTTCAATTTGCCTTTAGGGAGATTGTTTAGGACTAGTCTGTCAATGGATTCGAGGTAAAGATCCTTTTTCTTAGAATAGGAACGGAAATGAGGGGCAAATTTGTCGTATAATTCTTCAGAGGTAGTCATATTATGAATGATACACTAGAAACAATTTACATTGCCACTAAGAACATCGATAGATTTAAAAGTATTTACAGAACCCTTCGACTGCTCTTTAAAAAGGCGTTTTTGACGAAAATAGATGATTCTATTCCAGATTGTCAGGAATCGGGAGCTAATTCTAAGAAGAACGCCGAGATAAAAGCGAAATACTATTACAAATTTACTCAGGGTTCAACTCTGGCGGAAGACGATTCTGTCTATTTCGACGGTTTAGCTGATAATAAACAGCCTGGTCACCTGGTCAGAAGGAAAAAGGAAAGAAAAACGAATTACTGGGAAGGCTTTATAGCCGAAAATCAACTTCGCTCTGGGGCTGTCCATAAGCATTTTTGCTTAATAGAGCCAGGAGGAAAGGTTAGGTGTTGTAAAGTGGTGATTCCTTTTTTTGTGAGAAAGCCCAAAACTGCCCTTAAGTTGATTAATTCTTTGAACAATTTTATTGTACCAATAGGTTTTAACAAAAGCATTGCGGAAATGAACGATGCAGATAAAAAAAAATTCAGTCGGGTTTACATGCTGAGGCCTTTATCCGAGTTATTCGGTTTATAAATTGGCGCCCTCAATCATTATAGGGTATAATTTACAGATATGAAAGCAAAGTCACCTAATATCTACGTTTCAATGACTCGAGACGGGCATTACGCTCTAGAAACGCTCCTTAAGAAAGGAAAATCTGTGGATGAGATTATTAGCTGTTCTGTAGATAGGGCGGAGAGCGTTTCTGATTACGTTTGTTTTGAGCGATTAGCGGAAAAATTCAAACTAAAGCTGGTCTATACAGAAGATATAAACTCTCTTACAGAGGAGTTCGTTCTAAAGAAACCGAACGTGATAATTGTTAATGGTTGGTCTCAACTGCTTGATAAAGAACTGTTAAAAACAGCAAAAAACGGTTGTGTTGGTACTCATCCGGCTTTGTTGCCTAAGAATCGAGGTAGAGCCCCGATTGCTTGGCATTTTATCAATGAAGAAAAGTATGGCGGAATAACTTTATTTTACCTTGAGGCTACCTGTGACAGTGGACCGATTATTGACCAAATTAAGTTCAGAATTAAAGATGAAGATACAGCAAGCGACTATTACCATAAGATAATGAAATTTGGGGCTGCGCTTCTTCTTAAAAATTTCGACACTATTGTTGACGGATCGGCGCGGAGGAAAGCGATCCCACAAGATCATGCGAAGGCGACATATCTTTTAAAAAGAAGACCTCGAGACAGCAGGATTGACTTTAATGATAAGAATGCCAGAGAGATTCATAATCTAGTTCGTGCCGTAAGCGATGTCTATCCTCTAGCTAATTTTGATTATAAGGGAGTTAAATATCTGATTCTCAATTCAGTTTTGCCTGCGGGTGCCCCTCGACATTCTGGTCTTCCCGGTCAGATTGCAAAAGTTTTTTCTGATCGTATTTGGGTTCTGACAAAACAGGAAATTATTGAATTCAAGTCGATAATGGATGAGAATAGGAATAAAATATCACCATTAGAAGTTTTCAAAGAAGGAGAAGTTTTGAATGAATAGGCATGGAGATAAGATTTTGATAATTGCAGCTCATCCGGATGACGAGGTGTTAGGCTGTGGGGGGATAATCCAAGAGTATAAAAAGAAAGGGGCAATAGTTTGTGTTTGTATAGTGACAGATGGATCAAGTGCGCAATACGAGGGCGATGAGAAGATCAAAGAGCAGAAGTATCAAGAATGCCAAAAAGCGAATAAGATCTTAGAAGTGGATCAGATAATTAATTTAGGTTTTCCTGATATGAATTTGGATACGGTTTCTCATTGCGATTTGAATAAAAAGATAGAAGAAGTTGTTAATGGATTTAAACCTAACGTTATCTATACACATTCTTCATTGGATATAAACAAAGATCATTTTTTGGTTAATCAATCTACGATGATTATCGCTAGACCTGGAAAAGAATGGCTTAAGGAAGTTTATGAGTACGAGGTTTTGTCGTCTACAGAATGGCAGAGATACGACGCTTTTGCCCCAAATGTTTTTTTGAAAATAGATTCTTTCATCGAGACAAAAATCAAGGCTTTCGAGCAATATAGGACGGAAATAAGAAAGCATCCCCATCCGAGATCGCCAGAAGGGATAAGATTATTAGCAGGTTACCGAGGCTTGCAGTCTGGTTATCAATATGCAGAAGCCTTTAAATTGGTTATTTCTTACCGATGAAGACAAAAATACCAGTAGCTAAGCCATATATCGACCAAGAGGACATCAGTCAAGTTGTTGAGGTTCTTCGATCAGGCTGTTTAGCCCTTGGGCCAAAGTTAATCCAGTTCGAAAGAAACTTCGCTAATTATATTGGAGCGAAATACGCCTGTGCTGTTTCCAGCGGAACTGCAGGATTGCATATTGCGGTTAAAGCTTTAGGATTGCAAAAAGGCGATGAAGTGGTCACTTCTCCTTTTTCTTTCATTGCTTCATGCAATTGTCTTCTTTATGAAGGAGTAGAACCAGTTTTTGCTGATATAGAAGAGGAAACATTTAACATCGACCCAGAAAAAATTGAAGGGGTCATCAACCGAAAGACAAAGGCGATTTTGGTAGTCCATATCTTCGGCCAGTCTGCGCGGATGAATGCGATTATGAAAATAGCGGCTAAATACAAATTAAGAATTATCGAGGACGCTTGTGAAAGTGTTGGCGCTGATTACAAGGGAAAGAAGACAGGAAGCTGGGGAGATGCAGGCGTTTTTGCTTTTTACCCCAATAAGCAAATGACTACTGGAGAAGGAGGGATGTTGGTTACAGATAGAAAAGATATTTATGAACTTTCCTTAAGTTTAAGAAACCAGGGACGAGGTAAAGATAGTGATTGGTTAGCTCATGAGAGATTAGGTTATAATTATAGGATGGACGAAATGAGTGCTTCCTTGGGGATTACCCAGCTTGCAAAACTAGGCTGGATGATAGAAGAAAAGGCAAAGGTAGCCGCTTTATATAACAAGTATTTATCTGATTTAACCGAGGTCGTCTTGCCAAAATTGGGAGGGCATAACACTCAGTCATGGTTTGTTTATGTGGTTAGAGTGAGAAACGGGAGAAGAGACAAGGTCATGCAGTATTGTACCGACAACGGCATTCAGACAAAGCCTTATTTGCCTACGATTCACTTGCAACCATTTATGAAAAGGCAATTTGGGTATTCCGAAGGAGATTTTCCTGTCGCAGAAAGAGTTTCTTCTGAGACATTGGCTTTACCTTTTTATATAGGTTTAAAAGAAAGGGATATAAAAAAAATATGCGGTGTTTTAAAAAAAGCTTTGTGAAAAAGGACGAGCATCCTTTTAAAGATAAAACGGTTTTGGTAACAGGAGGAACGGGATCAATCGGAGCAGAGATAGTATTTCAGCTTTTAGATCATCAAGAGCCGAAGCTAGTCAAGATTTTTGCTAGGGATGAATATAAACATTTCGAGCTAGAGAAGGATTTAGAGTCTCGTTTTCCCAAAGATAGGTTTCAGCATATTATTGGTGACATAAGGGATCTCGAAAGGCTACGTGAAGTTTTGAAAGGAGTGGATATTGTTATTCATACTGCTAGTCTGAAGCACGTAACCTATTGTGAAGAAAACCCGGAGGAGGCAATTAAAACCAACGTCATTGGCGCCCAGAATCTTATTAATGCTTGTACTGCTAATAAGGTGGCCAAAGTTATCGCAATATCGACTGATAAAGCGGTTAATCCTAGCAGTGTGATGGGCGTTACTAAATTGATGATGGAGAGATTATTCATCCAGCAGAGGAAAGAAAAAGAATTAGCAACAAAGCTCTGTGTTGTTAGATTCGGAAACGTTTTGAACTCTAGAGGTTCGGTAATCCCCAGATGGATCAAACAGATCAAGAAAGGTGAGGATATTTGGGTGACAGATAAAAAAATGAAAAGATTCTTTATGAGTATTCCTTGTGCTGTTGAGCTGATAATCTCGGCCGCAGGCATAATGCAGGGTCGAGAAATAATTGTTTTTAAGATGCCTGAAATAAACATCTATAGCCTAGCGAAACAGATCATTAGGGAGCATGGCAATGGGAAAACGAAAATAAAGTTCATCGGCATGAGAGATAGGGAAAAAATGCAAGAAAGGCTGTTTACGGATGAGGAGCAGGAATTAATGTATGAAGACGATCGATTATATATTATTCAGCCGGATAGAAAGACTTTTCTAGAAAGGAGAGGCTCGTATGAATAAGAAAATCGTGTTTCTGAGCGGACCCATGAGGGGGATCGAAAGAAAAGAAGGGATAGCTTGGAGAAAAGAAGCACAGGTTTTACTTGGCGACAATTTTAAAGTTTTGCAGGCTTATCGCGGCAGGGAAGAAGAGGAGACCTTTCCTGATCCTAGGGCCGCAGTTATCAGGGACAAAGACGATATTCGCAGGTCAGACATTGTTATTGTTAATGATAGTTACGACAATGCGAGTATGATTGGAACAGCAATGGAAACTTTTTATGCTCACAGTTTTGATAAAATCGTCATTATTTTCGGTCATGCTCATGATAAAGATTATTGGCTGAACTATCATTCTCACATAAGGGTAGACTCATTAAAAGAAGCCTGTAAATTGGTTAAAGAAATGTTCTCAGAGTGAAATCTAAAAATGTCGCGGATAAGCAAGGTCCTCTACCTTTGTTCTGTCTACAGGCCTAATATTGGTGGTGTCGAAACAACCATCGATCAACTGGCTGATAATTTCAAGGATAAAGATATTGAGAGCGTAGTCTTAACTAAAAAGTATCCTTTTGACTTAGCAGAGCAGGAACTCGTTAGTGGATCTTTAGTCTTAAGGTTAAATAGGCCTCATAGCTATCAGGATTATTTAAGTTCAATAGAGTTTCTTAGAAAAAAGCAAGCCATCCTGAAGGCCGATGTCGTTCATTTAATTGGGGTTAGGAGGCCGATGCCGCTATATGGGTTAATGCTAAGTAAGTTTTGGCAGGTTCCTTATGTAGTGACTTTTGCCGGAGGAGATATTCCTGATCCTCATGAGCCAGATTCGTTACTGATCTGGCGTGAAGGTGAAAAGATTGCCCCACAATCCATACGGCAGGCGGACAAATTAACTACCTTTTCGAGATATACAGCTAATTTAGCTAGGTTAGCGATGGACGGTTGTACTGATATAGAGGTTATTTATGCAGGCATTGATGTTAATAAGATTAAGAAAATTAAACCACACAAAGAGCAGTTCGAGTACTTCTTTTCTGCAAGAAGACTTGATTATTCAAAGGGGCTAGATATCCTGATAAAAGCTTATTCTTCAATTTTTAATCAACTGGCTGGAGTCAAGCTTCTTATTGCTGGGGACGGCTGTGAGTCCCGAGCCCTCAAAGACCTGACCGTTCAGTTGGGTATAGAACAGGAAGTTGTTTTTCTAGGAGAACTTAACCACGAACAAGCTCTTTCCTATATGAAAGGAGCGGTTGCTCATGTTTGTCCTTCGCGAGCCGAGGGAGGAGGGATCGTTAATTATGAAGCGCAAGCTTGTGGATGCTTAGCAATCGGAAGTGACGCCGGAGGGATTCCTGAATACATTCACGATAAAGAGACAGGCTTAATTTTTCCATCAGAGAATGTGGAAGCGCTTGCAGATCTGTTGCTATTTCCGTTTCGAGATCGTGATAAATCAAAACAAATTATCGCTAAGGCGAAAAAAGAGATTTCCAGGAAGAATTGGCTTAATTTTTCAGAGAAGTATTTGGCTATCTATAATAACCTTTATGCTAATTTTAAACACAAACTTTTCAAACCTTGGTCTTTATTAACTGATAAAATGTGGCGCAGGCTAAAAGCATGATAAATCAAGAAATTGTTGACCAGATTAAAAAGCAGTATGGAATTAACGCGGAGAAGATTGTTTTGCTGCGGGATGGACCAGACAATGTGGTTTACGTGGCAAAACGGTCTAGAGACAGCAAAGTAGTTTTTAGGGTGAGCAAAAGAGATATAAGAGATGATGTTATTTTTGAGACAACCTGGTTAGACTTCTTTAAAAGAAACGACATTCCAGTCGTAGAGGTTATAAAGACAAAATCTAAGAAACCATTCTCAAAAAT
>CAZMUE010000002.1:0-19851 GCA_964569725.1 uncultured Gammaproteobacteria bacterium | reverse complement strand
GTCTTAAATAGTCATTATCTGTTGCCAAAGTAATTGAGCCGTAGCCCGTGCCCAGAAGCGGATTTTTCAGGAAAGCCCTGATCGCCCTCGGCCATTCGGCATTAAATCTGATTGAAGTAGATCGCTCTGTGCCCATGGCAATGTCTTCATGATAAATCGGTTCTGCTGAAGGTGTAGAAACTTTCTTTTTGAGCCTAGGCGTCGGTGTTACCGAAACCACTGGTGCCACCGGTTCTTCGGTCGGCTCGGGAATTGGAGTTGGCACCACAACAATCTCCTTCTTTTTGGGAAAAATATTCAAGACAATGGCAACCTGATTCTTAAGCTTCTCTATTTTCTCTTTAGGAATGGTCGCCAAAAGTCTCTGGTTTAGGTCAGAAAAGGAAAGAAAAGCCCAGATATTTAAAATTAAGACCGGAATAATCCAGAGCCTTTTTTTAAGCAACCAAAGAACCAGGACAATACCAATGAAATAGGCGGTAAAAGAAATCCTTGAGGCGGTCAGGACGAGAATATAGAAACAGGCTAACCAAACCAGCATTTCCAGGGTTTTGAAAATTTTCTTTTTGGTTAAAAGAATAACTGCTGGCAAAAGCAGCAAAATCATTGTTAAAAAAGCTGCCAAATCATAATGCCCGGCAAAAGTAGAATTAATCCTGGTCCATTCGCTCATCTGCAGCAGAATTCCCTTGGAGAATTCCGGATTCATGGTGGAGATTACCGGCCAGTTGCCATACTTCTGCCCTAAGCCATAAACAACAATCCCGATTAAGCCGAAAGTTAAGCTGGCCAAATACTCAAGAACCTGCTTTTTATCTTTGAGAGAATAGTAAACAACAAAAAAGACAAGAGCATATTCTATTCTTCTTAAGAAATGCAACATTGCTGTTTGAGCAGCCACTGTTTTCAGAATGAAAACGCCGTTAATGGTACTGATTAAGCCTGCCAGGAAAAAGAGCAGGAAGATCTTAGTAATCTTTAGCTTAAAGATAGAAAATTTGTCCTTAAGCTGATAGAGAAAAAGGAAGAAAACCCCTAAAGCCACGAAAAGATCATCCAGCCTGATCGCCACTGTCTCTTTGCCTAGAAACTGTAAAGGAAATTTAGGATAAAGAGGAATGAAAATGAAAAAGATAATTGACCAAATCCTCATTAACCACAAGCTAGTTGTTTTAAGGTCAAATTTTCTTAAGAGCTTTTTGATAGACATCCTTTTTCTCTTGGCTGCCTCCAATGATACCAAAAACCAACCACCTGGCCAAAGCATTGGTCTTAAAAAGTAATTTAATTAAAGGAAATTGCCATTTTGGCTTGTGAAGCTGAAAAAACCTTTCTAAACCTAAATATTCATTAATGATGGCGCCTTCTGGGGTCTTGGCACTACCACCGCCAAGATGGATAATGGCAGGATTGTTTAAATAATAAATCTTCCAACCCTTTTGCTTAAGACGGTAACACCACTCCAATTCTTCCGCATACATGAAAAAGTTTTCGTCAAAATAGCCAGAATCCTGGGCCGCTGCTTTCTTGATCATGAAAAAGGCTCCGGTTATCCAATCTTGCTCACGAATCTGGTTGTACCAGCTATCTTTGGTGTAGAAAGTATCAGCATGAGGATGAATCGGCTTGACTAGTTTATTGAATAAAGGCAAATCATCCAGGAAAAAGCTCCAACAAAAAACCCTCGTTAAATTAGGGAAAAAACCGCCCGAGGGCTGAATGGTTTTGTCTTTATTTAAAAGCTGGCAAGTGGCTGCCCCGGCCTCCTCATGACTAGCTAACCAAAGCAAGGTTTGGCTAATGGCGCAATTAAGAATCAATGTGTCTGAATTAAGCAATAAATAATAATTACCTTTTGCCAATTTCATCCCTTGGTTATTGGCTTTGGCAAAGCCCAGATTTTCCTTATTGAGAATCAGTTTTATTTTCTTATTTTTTTCTAATTTCTTTAGATAGGCAACGCTTTCGTCTTGAGAGTTATTATCGACCACAATAATCTCTGTGGGAATCTTCTCAGACTTTTTTATCGCCAAAGAAAAGTCTAAAAACTTGTCGTTGCTGAAGATTGAGGTTAGACAACCTTTTAAAAGACCCTTGGTGTTGTAGCTGATAATAATAATAGAAAGAGTCGGCTCAATTTTCATTTCTTAAAGAAAACTTTTATCTGCTTAAACCAGTTGAAAAATATTATTCCCAAAAGCAACCAGCCAGCCCAGAAGACCAAAACACGAAGGATTAAATTTGAAGGAAACCACCTCAGAGTTACCTTGGCTTTCCAAATCCTATCAGCAATGAAAATTCTATTTTTTTCTCTTTTTTCTGGAGCTGTAAAAACATCTCGCTCCCATTCAAAGCCATTAACATAGAGCGATTCCCTAAAAGGATGAACCAATTCTTCAAAATAATAGGTTTGCATCGTATCCTTGATAACTTGTTTGGCGTATTCGGGCGGATGGTTAAGCCTGATTACCGGTAAAGGAATATCTAGAAAAGAAGAGCGAGAAAAATAATCTTGATAAAAAGCAATCACTTTCTCTCTCTCTGAATCAGTAAAATAGGCAGAGACATTAATCAACTGGACAGTGTCGCCCGGCTCATCAGATTTTAGGCTTTCCGGCAAATCAGGGGGCGGAAATTTAGGACCAGGAATCAATAGATAAACACTGACCAACAGGCCTAAAAATAACCAGATCTTTTTAAGCATAAGCACATTTTATCAGGTTAAGAGAGAAGAAGAAACTCAAAAATCAATGCTCCTTATATATAATTCTGTGAAAATCCTTATATGTAAACCCCTGAACAGCTATTCCTGTTAGTAAACCAAAAACAGAATTATTATAATAGCCGACCAGAGATAGCGACATCATTAAGGCCAAGGCAATGAGATAATGGTGAAAGTGAAGAGTATAATTGCCTATCCTAAACTTCAAAGACTTCAATCGTCCTTGTTGGCCCTCCTTCTTACCAGAGAAAAATTTCGCCACAAGGAATCCTATAAATCCAAAGATAAAAAACCCACGCATTCTTATTGTTAAGATATTGTTAAGTTGATATTATCAAATCTCCAATAATAGGGCTTAACACCTCATTAAGGAGAACTGTCATCTTGATCAGGATGCTCCAATTTCACCCTTAGCCCTTTTTCTGAAAAAGCCAAGCCGATATTTCCAAGAGTAGCCCCTTGAACAAAACAATCCGCTCTGACTGTTACCTCGCCTCGTCCATCTAGAGTAAGACTGCCGCTCAAATACGATAAGCACACCTTTCCTTCTGGCAGCTGAACGACAGACACACTGACAGCGCAACCCGGATCAGTAATTTGCCACATAAAATAATCCAGCTCTCGACGAACTGTTTCTGAGAGAGGCGCTTCTGATTTAACCATTTTTATTCTTTACCATCTCGAATATATAACTTTTATTATTATAACATGACAAATTAATCAGGGGCATCTCTAAATAACTTATAATTATCTTATTGGAATAACCTGCTTCTGCCCAACTTATAGCTCAACTCTGCCGTTTTTCTCTCCCCTATTGGCCTTGCTGGAACCCCCGCCACAATAACTTTTTCTCCAACGTCCTTAGTAACCACTGCTCCAGCGGCAATGATGGCGCCTTTTTTGATTTTTACTCCTGGAAGAATGATCACTCTGGGGCCAATAAAAACATAGTCTTCAATAATCACTTCTTGCTCGATTGGGCCAAAATCTTGGGCATTGATATCATGCTCAGAATTGTAGATCATGACCTCTGAGGCCATATCAACATGGCTGCCTATTTTTAACTTAGCCCTGCCATCCAGAAAAGCTCTATAGCCGATAATCGTATCCTGACCGATCTCTATCCCTTTGGGACTAAAAAACATGACTCCGCAGTGAAGCTTGCTGCCTTTGCCCATCTTGATTCCGGAAAGCTTGAAAAAGAGCTTTCTTATCGTCCAGAAAGGGCACCAAGTAATCCAGTTAAGAATCATTAACCAGAAGTCAAGAAAATAATTTTTAAAGCGGTTGGAAATTTTTCTGGTGGCGCCACTGGCATCAATCGCCCTGCCCATTCTGTCTTTAAAAATAAGTTTTGGCGGAAAACCGCCTATTTCAATATTTTCTCCGATTTTCATTTTTTTGACTCCTCTAATTCTTTAATGATCGTTTTTAAAATTATTCTACTACACTTGACCCAGCTATAGTTAGCCGCCCTCTCCTGGCCTCTTTTGATCAGTTCTTTTCTTTTCTTAGGATCCAGAGCCTCATAAAGGCCAAGGGCAATTTCCTCTGGTTTTTCTGGGTTGACAATAATTCCGGCTGTGCCAACCACCTCTGGCAAAGCACCTCGATCAGAGGCAACCACTGGCACGCCTAAATCCATTGCCTCTAGGGCAGGGATACCAAAGCCTTCCCAAAAAGAAGGAATGGCAAAAACAGTCGCCTTTTTCATCAGAACCTTGGCTTCGGCATCAGAAACAAAATCAGTAAAGATCACTTTCCCCCTTAGGCCCCTTTCCTGGACTTTTTTGAAAATGCTTTCATAAAGCCAACCCTTTTTACCGGCAATTACTAACTGAACCCCCTCAACCTGATGCTTGACTGTCAAAAGGCAGAAGGCCTCCACCAAATTCTCCACATTCTTGCTTGGCTTTAGCGTTCCCAAAAAGAAAACATAGTCGTTATTAAGGCTAAACTTCTTCTGCAAAGATTTGAAGTCTGGTTCTGAAAATCTTTCCGGAACAGCTTCGCTACGATGACCTAACGGAGCGACAACGATTTTTTCCGGTCTGATTTGATAGTTCTTAATAATGTCATCTTTGGTGAACTGAGAAATAGCAATGATCTTCTTGGCTCTTTTGGCCGACCACTGGGTCCAGTACTTTAATTGGAAAAGGTCTTTTTTGGTGAATTGTTCCTGATAATGAAGAAAGCCTAGGTCCATAATTGAACTGATGAAGGGAATCGGCGAAAAACCTGGACCATAATGAGATGGCGAAAAAAGAATTTCTGGCTTGGGCTTGCCAAAGTAAAGTCTTTTCACTAAGCCAGTCCAGGTCCAGAATTTCCTCGGCCCAAAGACTTCATATTGCCACCAATCTGTAGCCGGCGGTAGGTCAACCCTAGGAGAACTGGAAAGAAAAACCAGGAAATTAAGATTCTGGTCTTTGCCTTTTTCCCTTAGGCGATAAATGCCCCAAATGACCTCAAAAGCAAAACGGTTGACGCCGACTCTTTTCTCAACGTTGGCCTCATTGGCATCAATAGCAATAATCATTTTTGCAGAACTTTTTGATAAACTTTTAAAGTTTGCCTGGCCGCTCTTTTCCAACTAAAAGCTTTTAACCTTTCCCGGCCCCTTTTTCTTAATTTCTTCCTTAATTCCGAATCAGTACAAATCTTTTCCATGGCTTTGGCAATTTCTGCTTCTGAGTAAGGATCTACTAGCAAGGCCGCATTGCCGGCAACCTCGGGCATGCTGGAAACATTGCTGGTTAGGACCGGCACGCTTAAGATGAAGGCCTCCAAAATGATCAGACCGAAGCCTTCGTAAAGCGAAGGGAAAACTAAAGCTTTGGCATTGGCCAAAAGATTAATCATCTGCTTTCTGGGGAGAAATCCGGGGACAATCACGCCCTTGGGAAGAACTGATTTTCCTTTATAACCGCCAATAATAACCAGCTGATAGTTTAATTTATTTCTCAATGACTTAAAGGCGCTAATCACTCTCTTAATGTTTTTGCGCGGAGCCCTGGAGCCGTAAGCAATCAGGTATGGTTTATCAATCCCGAGCCGATTGGCAAGCTTATTGGAAAGGGGCCGGCGATCATCCTGGCTGATATCTTGGGGCAGGGCCTCATGGATAACAGTAATTTTTTCTTCAGGAATCTGGAGAAGCTCCATAATCTCTTTTTTTGTGGCCTCAGAAACAGCAATAATGGCATCAGCTTCTTTTTTAACTCTTTCCAATCTTCTCTTTTGCACTTGGTAAACTAAGGGGTCAACTGTATTTGGCCATCTCAAAAAAGAAAGGTCATGAATCGTAGTCACGGTCTTGGCTTTTTTCCTCGGCGGCTGAGTCCAATCAGAAGCATGGAAAACATCAATTTCCCCTAAAAGATATTCTATTGGCAAAAGGTGAAGTTTATTCCAAAGAAAATCCAGAACTGTTTGGGGAAGTTTGAATTTTTTCAAATTGGGCAACTCGCTTGCCAAAGACGGATTTAAATCTTTTCTTAGGGCAGAGAAAAAGAAAGTGTAATCGTTTTCTTTGTCTACGGCCAAAAGGTTCTTGATTAAATTATCGGTGTAGACCGCCACCCCGCCACCATAGATCAGTTGAGAAATATCAATGCCGATTTTCATCTTAATCATTCAGCTCTGTTTGACACGAGAATTGGAAAAAACCACCACTGGCTCAAAAGGAGAAATAATCCTGTCTCCCAAGTCAACCCGAGTACCAAGAGTTCCTGTAATCCTAGCCTTTTCTCCTCTACCGCGCAGCTGTCCGCTTACAATACCAGAGAAACCTGCGGGCAGGATGCGGCGCTCTCTTTCGCCCGGATTCGCCATACTTTCCACCAGAATAATATCTCCTTCGTGTACTGGCCAAGAATATCTTTTTGTCCTATCTGGCGTCATCTTTATCTTTAATTTTTAACCAGTTCTCAATACCAACCTGATTAAAGCTATCTCCTTTTCTAAGCTCAAAACCTTGTTTTCTAAGGCTGCCCCTTATTGTATCTTCTGGATCAAAAATAGGCAAACCATAACTGATCAGGAAGATTTCTTTTAAGTTCGCCAGTTGTTCCTCATCTCTGGTTTCGGCAAGAACCAGTTGACTTTTTCCTTGGTCATAATATTTAAAAGGCTGGAAAACCTGACCAAGAATCATTACCGGCGCCTGGCTTTTATTTTCCTGGTAAATCCAGTTCGCTACCTGCCGCCAATTCTCGCGATGAAACTGAGGTCTGAAAAGATAAAGACAGGAAAAGAAGAGATTAATCAGAATTAGACCAAGGAAAAGCCATTTTCTTGGTTTGGCCAGAGCAATTGCCAAATAGAAAAAGGGTAAAAGAAAAAGAAACCTGAAGTAGGAAAAGACTGGCAGGAAAAAACTGAGCAAAAAAGCCAAGAAAGGCGGCAGGAAAAGAAGACTGAAAACAATTTTCTTTTTTAATGACCCCCAGAAAGCTAGCCCCCAATAAACAAAAACCAGGAAAAGACTGCTCAGTCCGTAAGCAATCTTATTAGCAATGCTAACCCTGCCGATAATGAATTTGATCGGCAAAAGAGCTGCTGCTTTAAAAGTGAAAGCGCCGACGGTTTTCCCCCAGACCGGAAAAATCGTTTTTATTTCTATTCCCGTAGCCAATTGCTTAAAAAACAAAGGCAGATAAGGTAAATAGCCAAGGATCAGGATAAGAAAGGGAACGGCGATTTTGGAAATTGGCTTCTTTTTGAGAAGAAAGAAGAAAAAGATGGGAATCAAGAAAGCGGTTAGGAAATGCGAATAGACCATTAAAAGCAGGCTTAAGGCAAAAAGAAGATTGTTTTTCCAGGTTTGTTTTTCTAAAAAGAGCAAAAACCTAAAAACTGCCAATAGAACAGCTAAAGAGGCCAACATGTACATTCTTGCTTCTTGCGAATAGTAAAGATGCAGAGGCGAAGTGGCCAGAAGCAGGCTGGCCATTAAAGCTGTTTTTTCTTGCTTGGTTATTTTTAGGCCAATTTTCCAAAGCAAATAAATCGCTCCTAAAGAAAAAATCACTGAAAGCATTCTAACGGCAATTTCACTAGTACCGAAAAGCCTGATCCAAAAATGAAGCAAAAGATGATAAAAAGGCGGATTAAAATCTCCTGGTAAGTAATTGCTGAGTAATTCCTTAAGAGAGAAGGCGGAACTGGCCCAAACCTGAATCGCCTCGTCCAGCCAAAGAGATTGGTTAAGGGCAATGATTCTTAAGATTAAGGCCAGAATCAGAACGAGAACTATCATATTTCTAAAGATTGATTTTGAGAAAAGGTCTTAATTAATTTCGCATATCCCCTTTCCCCCATCTTTTTAATCATATTTTTGTCAGACAAAAGCAGAGCTGTTTTTCTTATTAAATCATCTTTGCTCTTGCTTTTAAAAAGCAAACCGTTCTTTCCGTCATCAACTACTCCCTTAATAGCCTCTAAATCGCTGGCAATCACTGGTTTTTTTCGAGCCCAGGCCTCTAGAAAAACCAAACCAAATGATTCATAAAGACTAGGGTTAATCAGAGCCCAAGCTTGGTCCAAAAGTTTTTTCTCCAAGGCAAGGTCATAATTACTGATTAGGAAAATGTTCTTCATTCCCTCAATTTTCTTTTTTATTTCCGGAGTATAAAGAGTTTCTTTACCGGCAATAATCAGTTTAAGGTTTTGGAATTCCCTTTTTAGGTCTTTAAAGGCTTCAATTAATAATTCTATCTGCTTGTGATAAGAATGGCTACCGAGAAAAAGCAAGGTAGGATCCCTGGAAAACTTGGCTTTTCCCTCTACTTCCAGGAGCAATTCCTTGGGCGCTGTCGGCCTGAAGAGAAAAATTCTATCAGCCTTGATTTTTAATTCCCGGACATAAAAATCTTTTTCTGCTTTGGTTAAAGCCAAAATGCCTTCTGCCTGTTTGAGAATGTTTATCAAAGGATAACCCCTAAAAACAGGGTCGTTTAAGTGAAAACAGGGCACTAGGAAAAGTCCTGCTCTGGTGATTCTTTTTAGGATTTGAGCGTAGAGCGGCATGGCGGTAGGAAAAACACCGTTCACAATTAGGTCAGGTTTTTCTCTTCTGATTAACGAAAAGGGGAAGTTGAGAAAAACTGGACCAGACCTAAAAAGAGAAAAAAACTCCCTGGCTTTTTTGAGAGGAAAAAAGAGTTCTAAAAAACGGAAAAATTTTCTCGCCCTCCTGAAAGTTTTGATTCTATAGATCGCCATCCCCTTTTCCCTACCCCAACCAAGAGTAATTCTTTTCGCCTCTGGATTAATGTAGTCATCGCTGGAATAACTGTCGCTGGTGAAAATCTTTACCTCATTACCCCTACTTTTAAGAAAGTCTGCTATTTGCCCAAGAAGAATGCTGCCGCCGTCTTTTGCTGGAGAAAAATTATGCGCCAGGACAATGATTTTTTTCATTGAGGTAGATTGGCTTTAAAATAGGTCTCAATCAGACTCCAATCATTGTCTTTAGGAACAAGAATCCAGCTGTTATAAACCAGATCCCGTCCTGATTCAAGAATTGCTTCTTCACCCTTCCAGGGAATGTCTTTTTCTGTTTGTGAACCCTTAATGGTTTTTAAGCCTATCTGCCAAAAAGAGGCTAATTCTTTTAAAGAAAGCTGAGGGTCAAAATCTACTTTAGTCATTAAGAAGTCATAAAGTTCTGCCGTTTTGCTAGGATCAAACCATTTTCTCTTTTGGCTAATCAGGCCATGTTTTAGGGCCAGAATAACTTTCTTTTGCCTGGCCTGCCGAGCAGAGTCATTGCCCTCAATTTCATCTTTGCTTTTCCTTGATCTCATAAATTGCAGGGCGGTTTCGCCGTTAAAAAACTGCCGCCCTTCTTGAAAACTGATAGTCATTACCTCATTGGAACCATCATCTTTGGGAAATTCTTCATCAGTAAAAGCCCTCTCAACATTGACTTCTACTCCGCCAAGAAGATCAATCAATTCCTTAATGTCTTCCATTTCTAAAACCAAAGCATAGTCTATTTTCCAATTCAACATCGTTTCAATTCTATTCTTAACCAGTTGGGTACCGTCATTTTCATCCATTTTCTTACCATAATAATAAAGAGCATTAATTTTGGTCTTAAGGTCGTCTAGCCAAAGATCCCTAGGAAAGGAAAAAAGTAAGTAGTTGCCAGTTTTGCTATTAATCGTAAAAAGTAGCATCGTGTCAGTAAGAAGAGAGTCGCCATTCGTCCCGTTAACCCTTTTATCAGTTCCCAAAATCAGGAAATTCAGATAATCAGCGTGGTAAGGAGCTCTTGTGCCCTGACGAAGCTGAGAAATAACCTCTTTTGTTCTCAGACCAGCTGCCCTGGAAAAATGACATAAATAAAGAAGGGGATAGATAAAAGCAAAAATAAATATTGCTAGAATTGCACCTAGCAAAATTATCGCAAGCTTAATCTCTATCTGAAGGTGCTTCTTTGTCTCTTCCATTTTTAGCAACTTGACTTAAATTATTGCAAAAAGTAAAATATGAATAATCACGATGAGAGGACTACCAAAGGGTTTTGTCCCGAGGGAATGCCTCTCTTTTTTATTTACCCTTTCCCCTTTTTAGCTTTCCCTTGAATAAAGAAATATTAACTATGTAATGACCGAATTTTCTTAAGAGGGAAGAATACTTCTTGTTAGGCACAATTATCTTGCAAAGCTTTTTCTTTTTCTCCAAATAGTCGATAAGACAATGAAAGTCTCCATCTCCGCTGATAATTATCGCCTGGCCATAATTTTTATACTCAATCATGGCGTGCAAAACAAGCTCAGCGTCAACATTCCCTTTTGTCTTCGGTTTTTTATTTTTCCTGCCAATTTCCAGAATCGGCTTAAAAACAATAATATATCCATCTTTTTGGAGCTGGGTATACAACGCCTGGTTATTGGGAATATAACCGATAAATATAAATGCCTTGCCAACTCTATATTTGTCCCGCAAAAAGACTCTGAATCTGGCAAAGTCTAAAGCCCACCCTTGACTTTTAACTCCCAAGTTAAGGTTCTGGCTGTCAATAAAGGCATAAATTATCTTATTTTTCATTTTGGATCACCATCTCGGAAACGGGCTTCCTCTTCTTTAATATCTTTGGCAATTTTAACATTATTTCCCCATAGGTTCTTAGCAGATCCCAGGGGATTCTGTAAAAAGGAGTGCCTTTGATTAAACCGCTCACGTTTCTCAACCTTTCGGTAAGAATTTCTGGAAAATGTTTAAGCAGAATTGATTTCGGATAATTTTTAAGAATAATAAACCACCAGTTTTTAGCATCCATTCTTCTTCTAAAGTTGCCCATCCTCTGGCTGGTGCCGCCGCCTAAATGATAGGAAACAGCTCCGGGTAAATAGAGAATTTTCCAGCCTTTATCCCTTAAACGCAGGGCCAGATCAACATCCTCTTCATAAGCAAAAAAATCTTCGTCAAAAAGACCCGCTTCAAACAAGGCTGCTTTTGAATAAACGACGATTGAGGCTGAAGCCCCCCAGATAAATTCTTCTTTATTGTATTTCTTAGAACTGGCTGGCTCTCCGTTGCCGCGGTTAAACGCCTTGCCCTTGCGCCAGTAGATTAAGCCCGTGCTTTCAATCTTTTTGCTGTCTCGAGTAAGGACTTTGCCAAAGTAGGCAGCGATTTTCTCTTTTTTTTCTTTCTCCTTGATCGCTTTGGCCATGACCCCAAACCAGTCTTCTGCTATCACCAAATCATTATTCATCACCACCACATAATCAGTTTTAGCTCTTTTGATGCCCTGGTTAACTGCCTTGGCAAAACCATAATTGCGAGGATTGATAATGGTTGTGGTTTTAAGCTCTGATTGAGGAACGAGATCTCGGCTTCTATCCTTAGAACCATTGTCAACCACAATAACTCTCTTAACTAATCCCTTAGCTGCCTTTTCCACTGAATCTAAACAGGCTTTAAGATATTTCTCGCCATTGTAATTAGGGATAATCACGGAAAACATATCTTTAATTTTAGCAGAAATGCTACAATGGAGAACCATGAAGATCGCTATTGTTGGCAGCGGCTTTACTGGCTTAACCGCTGCTTATTATCTTGCCGAGAATCCCCAGAACCGAATTACTGTTTTTGAAAAAGAAAATATTCTCGGCGGCCTGGCTTATGGCATCAAGTTTGGCAAGGTCTATCTGGACGGCTTTTATCGCCATATCTTTGTCAGCGACCAGGAATTTCTCAATTTGAGCAAAGAAATTGGTTATGAGAACAAACTCCAATGGCTGAAAAGCTCAACCACTCTTTTTTCTCACGCTAAAATGTATCCTTTTACTACTCCCAAAGATCTGCTTTCCTTCCCCCACCTTAATCTTCTTGATAAGTTGAGGTTCGGTTTAACCACTCTTTATCTGCAAAAGCGAAAGAATTGGCAGGGATTTGAGAAGATTACAGCCAAAACCTGGCTGGAAAAATATGTCGGCAAACATGCTTTCAGAGCTGTTTGGAAACCGCTTTTAAAAGGCAAGTTCGGTGAATATTGGTCCCAAATCAATATGGCTTGGTTTTGGTCAAGGGTTTATACCAGAAGGGGCGGGCAGGGAAAAAGTGACAATAGCCTGAGCGAGACTTTAATTTACCCTCGCGGCGGTTTTCAAGGCTTTATTGAAACCATGGCTAAAAAAACAAAGAGGGCTAATTTTTTAACTAATTGCGAAGTAACTTGCGTTAGCAAACAGAAGTCGAAATTCTTGGTCTCTTGGCGAAATCTAAAAACTAGAAAGCAGGAAAATCAGCTCTTTGATAAAGTAATTTTGACTCTGGCTAATCCCCTGGTGAACAAAGTTGTCCCCTCATTGCCAAAAGAAACTAGAAACCGGCTAGCTAAGATTGAGTATCTTGGCTGCATTAGCTTGGTTTTTATCAGCCCTCAGAATCTCTCTAGTTATTATTGGACAAATATCACGGAAAAAGATTTTCCTTTCCTGGCTTTTATTCAGCACACCAATTTGGTTTCTAAAAAAGACTATCAAGGTTATCATGTTTATTACTTGGGCAAATACCTAAAAACCAATGATGCGCTATATCGAAAAAGCGTTTCTGAACTTTTGCAAGAATTCACTCCTTTTCTAAAAATTATCAATCCTGAATTTAACTTAAAAAAGATCAAAAAGGCTTGGCTGTCTAAAGCTCCTTATGCTCAACATCTGGTAACCCCAAATTACTCTTCTCTTATCCCTGATTATGAATTGCCGTTTAAGAATCTTTATCTGGCTAATTTCAGTCAGATTTATCCTTATGACCGTGGTGTCAATTATGCCATCAGGGAAGGTAAAAAAATTGCTAAATTAATTGATAAAGGCGATAATTAAAAATCATGTGCGGGATTGTTGCTTACCTAGGCAGAAAACAGGCGGTTCCCATTCTTCTTAACGGACTAAAACGACTTGAGTATCGCGGCTATGACTCCTGCGGCATTACCGTCATTAACAAGAAAGCCACTACCCTTAAGACTAAGGGTCGTATTAAAAAACTAGAAAAGCTTATCAGAAAGAAATCTCTTAAGGGCGACTGGGGCATTGGCCATACCCGTTGGGCTACTCATGGCGAGCCTAATGATATTAATGCCCATCCTCATTTTGACTGCCATAAAGAAATTTTTTTAGTCCACAACGGTATTGTTGAAAACTACCAGCAAATTAAAGAACAACTGCGTAAAGAAGGGCATCGATTTGTCTCTGAAACCGATACTGAGGTTTTAATTCATCTAATTGAGAAATTCTTTAAAGGTGATTTAGAAGAAGCAGTGATTGAAGCCCTTAAATTAGTTAAGGGTACTTACGGCTTAGCAGTAATTGCCAAAAAAGATCCTCAAAAAATTGTCATTGCCCGCAATTCCTCTCCTCTTCTTGTCGGCATCGGCAAAAATGAATACTTGGTTGCCTCTGATCCGGCCGCAGTTTTGGGCTACACCCGCAAAGTTGTCTATCTCAATGATCGGGAAGTCGCCGTCATCAACAGAGACGGAGTTCATTTTAGCGACCTTAATCATCAGGTTTTAAATAAAAAGGCGGAAACGATTGAATGGGATTTGGAAGATGTGAAGAAAAACGGCTATGGCCATTACATGCTCAAGGAGATTTTTGAACAACCCGAATCCTTAAGAAACTCTATGCTAGGAAGAATTGTTGAAAAAGAAGGCTTGGCAAAACTAGGAGGACTAGAAATAGTTGAAGAAAGGTTGAGAAAGGTTAAGCGGATCATTATCACTGCCTGCGGCACTGCTTACTATGCCGGTCTTATTGGCGAATACATGTTTGAAGAGTATGCCGGTATTCCTACGGAGGTAGAATTTGCTTCAGAGTTTAGGTATCGCAAGCCGATCTTTGACAGAAATACGGCCTTACTCTGCATTTCCCAGTCAGGCGAAACTGCTGATACTTTAGCCGCTCTTAAAGAAGCCAAAAGAAAGGGAGTTCTGACCCTAGGAATTGTCAATGTTGTTGGCTCAACCATTGCCCGGGAAACTGACGCTGGCGTCTATAACCACATTGGCCCCGAAATTGGCGTCGCCTCTACTAAGGCTTTTACTTCCCAGCTCTGCGTTTTAGCCCTGATGACTGTTTTTTTAGGCCGGCAAAGAGAAATGTCTTTAGTTACTGGCAGAAGGATTGGTCAAGAGTTACAGAAACTTCCCGAACTAATAGAAAGAATCTTAAGGCAAGCTAAAAGAATTAAGAAACTGGCTAAAAAATATTATCAAGCTAAAGATTTTCTTTTCTTGGGCAGAAAATACAATTACCCCATTGCCCTAGAAGGGGCTTTGAAATTAAAAGAAATCTCCTATATTCATGCCGAAGGCTACTCTGCTGGCGAAATGAAGCATGGCCCGATTGCCTTGATTGAAAAAGATTTCCCTACCTTAGGCATCGTTCCTTCTGATAGCGTTTATGAAAAAACCATTTCCAATCTTGAAGAAATCAAAGCCAGGCAAGGGCCAATTATTGCTATCGCCACTGAGGGGAATAAAGAAATTCAGAGAATTACTAAGGAAATTATTTATATTCCTAAAACCTTGGAAATGCTAAGTCAGATCTTAACAACTATTCCCTTGCAGCTGTTTGCCTATTATTGCGCTGTTTTCAACAAAAAAGACGTTGACAAGCCAAGGAATTTAGCTAAATCAGTTACTGTTGAATAAAAAAATGACAATATCAAATAACTTATAATTCCCTCTTGAAAAAAACTGTACTTCGTTATATCTTAACCTCATGGCTCCTAATCCAACCTTTAAAAAATTCCCGAACTATGCCCTTCGTGAACGAGCGACTATCATCACCCAAACCCCAATGAGAATAACTCTAGGCGGCGGAGGTACCGATGTTATGTGGTATAGCAAACTTAAGGGCGGAGCCTGGATAAGCGCCGCTATCAATAAATACGTCTTTATTTTCCTTAATAAAACCGAAGACCCGATGTTTATTAAAGCCTCTCATGGCTTTGAAGCTTATATGGGTTATGACTATAAAGAAATGCCGAATCCTATTATCAAAAAATGCTTAGAGATTAGCGGAATTATCCATGGCATTGAAATAGCAACTGCCGCTGATGCTTCTGCAAGATCGGGGTTAGGCGGCTCAGGTGCTTTCGAAGTTGGCCTACTTAACGCCCTTTATACTTACAAAAGACAGCCTATCTCACAACTTCAATTGGGACAGGAAGCAGCCAAGATAGAAATAGAAGACTTAAAAAGACCAGTTGGCCCACAGGATCAATATATCGCCGCCTTGGGTGGTATTAATTATTTTGAAATGGATAAAAAGGGCAAGATAACTATTGAGCCGCTTGATCTCTCTGTCCACACGATTTCCAAGCTAGAGGCAAATTTGCTTTTTTTTAGAACCGGGATCCAAAGAGACGCCTCTTCTGTCTTAGCTGACGAAAAGAAAAAAATAGAGAAAAAAACAAGCCAGGAGAAAATGATCAAAGCACTCGACGATATCAAGGAGATCGGACAAGAAGCCAAGAAATATTTACTCAAAGGCTATGTTGACGATTTCGGCGCCACCCTGCATCAACACTGGCTAATTAAAAAAAGATTATCCCATAAAGTATCTAACAATCAAATTGACGAGTGGTATAATGAGGCTATGAAAGCTGGTGCCCTCGGAGGAAAAATTATGGGAGCAGGCGGAGGCGGTTGGTTTGTTTTTTATGTTAATAAAAACAGGGCCAGATTTAGAGAAAAAATGGCCAAGATTGGCCTTGACGAAAGAAGAGTCAGATTTGACTGGGAAGGGACTAAGGTTCTTATTAATTTAAGCTAAAAATGGATTATCAATATTTTAAAGAATATATTCGGGGCGCAACATATTTAGTTGAGGGATTATCAATCGAAGAATTGGAAAGAATTGTTGAGATCCTGGTCTCCCTAAAGAAGCGGCAAGGACGACTTTTCCTTCTTGGCGTCGGCGGCAGTGCTGCCAACTGCTCGCATGCCGTCAATGATTTTAGAAAAATCTGTGGTGTCGAGACTTACGCCCCAACAGACAATGTTTCTGAGTTAACCGCCAGAACCAATGACGAAGGTTGGGAAACCGTCTTTGTGGAATGGCTTAAAACAAGCAACCTGGGATCTAGAGATGCCGTTATGATCTTCTCTGTCGGCGGTGGCAGTCTTGAAAAAAATATTAGTACCAATATTGTCAAGGCTCTACAGCATGCTAAAAAAGTTAAAGCCAAAATCATAGGAATTGTGAGCAGGGATGGCGGATACACCAAACAAGTTGCCGATGCCTGCATTTTAATCCCAGTTATAGACGACAAAAGAGTCACCCCCTATGCCGAGGCCTTCCAAGGTCTAGTTTGGCATGGCATCGTCAATCATCCCCTCCTGAGCAATTACTACAAATAATTCTAAGGTATGCCAACACAAGAGGTGAAGAAAATAGGGATTCTTGGAGGAGGACTCGCCGCCGTTTCTCTTGCCCATTTTTTAGATCCCAAAAAATATAAAGTCACTATTTTGGAAAAAGAAAACAGGCCTGGCGGTCTCTGCCGAACCTTTAGAGCCAGGCAATTTCATTACGATATTGGTGGTCATATTATTTTTTCCAAGGATCAGGAAATGCTCAGATTTATGAAAAAAATTTTAGGCAAAGATAAAAGAAAGGGCTTCAGAAACGCCAAGGTCTTTTTCAAAGATCGATTTGTAAAATATCCCTTCGAAAACGGACTATCTGCCCTTCCTTTTAAAGATAAGTTTGAATGTCTCTGGTACTATTTCTTCAACAAAAACAAAAAGTCCGACGATTTTAGGGGCTGGCTTTACCATAATTTTGGCAAGGGCATCGCCGAGAAATATTTAATTCCATACAATCAAAAATTATGGCGAGAACCTCTGGAGAGAATGGATACTGCGTGGGTGGGCAGAGTTCCGAAACCACCCGCTTTAGACATTCTTAAATCATCCTTAGGCATACATACCGAAGGGAAAAGGCATCAATTGTTTTTTTATTATCCCAAGATTGGCGGAATCGAAACCCTTATTAAGAAAATTGTGAAGATGGGCAAAAATCTGGAGATAATTACAAATTATGAAATTAAAAGAATTGATTATAAAAACAAAAAATGGATTGTTAGCAATGATAAGGAACCAAAGGTCTTTGACCAGATCATCTCTACCATTCCTCTCCCAGAATTAGCTAATTGTTTGGAAAGGATCGACCACGAAATTAAAAAGGCTGTCAACAAGCTCCGTTACAATTCGCTTATTCTCGTCTTTATCGGCCTGCGAGAAATTGTCATGAAAAATGTGCTCTCTTTCCTGGTCGCCGATCCCAAGATTTTTGGACACAGAATCTGCCTAATGAGAAATTTTAGTCGGGCTCTAGTTCCTAATAAAAAATCTGCCCTTACGGCAGAAATTACCGTTAAAATGAACTCGAAGCTGTGGCAGACGCCAGACAAAGATTTGGCTCAAAATATTAAAGAATGGCTTGAAGAAAAGAAACTTATTTCTCCTAGCGCTCCGTGTGCTTTAGATGTCAAAAGAATTCAGTATGCCTACATCGTCTATAATAGATACTATAGCAAAACAATTGATAAGATAAGGGAATATTTTCAAAGGAAGGGGATTTTCCTCCTGGGAAGGTTTGGTAATTTTGAATATATCAACATGGATGCTACTATAAGGAAAGCGAAAAATTTAGCTAAACAATTCAATGCCTAAGAAAAAATCAGGTGCCAAAAAAATAAAGGTTCTCGTCACCGGAGGCGCTGGCTTTATCGGGAGCCACATGGTAGACGCGCTTCTTTCCCTTGACCACAAGGTAACTGTTGTTGACAATCTTAGCTCAGGAAGAAAAGAAAATATTGCCCACAATCTTAACAATAAAAATTTTAAATTCATTAAGGAAGATCTGCTTCATAAGAAAAAGATTGCCGAGATGTTTAAAAAAGAAAAACCCGATATCGTTTTTCATTTTTCTGCCAATCCTGATGCGCAAAAAAGTATTAGCGATCCAGAATTAGATTTAAAACAACAGACGATTGCCACTCATAATGTTCTAGAGGCCATGAGATTAAGTAATTCAAAAAAGATTATCCTTTCTTCAAGCGGAACCATTTATGGCGAAACGCCAATAGTCGCCCTAAAGGAGGATTATGGTCCCTGTTTCCCAATCTCTCTTTATGGAGCCGGCAAATTAGCCCAAGAAGGCCTTATCACCGCCTACTGCGGGACCTTCGGTTTTCAGGCTTGGATCTTTAGGTTTGCTAACGTTATCGGCAGCAGGAGACGCAACGGTGTCGTTGCCGATTTTATTAAGAAACTAATCAAAACACCCGGTAAACTTATTGTTCTTGGTGATGGTAGCCAAGAAAAACCCTATATTTTGGTCGACGAACTAGTCGAGGCCATTCTCTTTGGCCTTGAAAGGGCTAATAAACAAATCAATGTTTATAATATCGGCGTTAGATCAACGACAACTGTCAAACAAATCGCCACCATTGTCATCCAGAAAATGGGGTTAACTGGAAAAACAAAAATTGAATACACTGGCGGTAAAAGAGGTTGGCTTGGCGACATTCCCCAGGTTAGGTATGATGTCAAGAAACTAACTAAACTCGGCTGGAAAGCGAAAAGAAGTTCAACAAAAGCGGTAATCGATGCTGCCGAAATCCTAGTAAAAGAATTGAAAGGTTGAAAAATCCTCATGGAAACTGTAATTTTAGCCGGGGGTCGCTCCACAAGAATAAAATCAATCAACCGTACTCTGCCTAAACCAATGCTTCCTTTTAAAAAAAGGCCTTTTTTGGAATATCAAATCGACCTTCTCCGGCGATATAAATTAATTGATATTATTCTCTGCGTCGGCTATCAATCTAAAGTAATCAAAGACCATTTCGGAGACGGCAGGAAATTCAATGTAAAAATAAAATACAGCGACGAAGGCAACAATCTCTTGGGAACTGCGGGAGCTATCAAAAAAGCGGAACCATTAATTAAGGGGGAATACTTCTGCCAACTGGACGGCGACACTTTTCTGCCCAACTTAAACTTTTACGAACCCATCAAAATGGCCATGGAAAAAAGGGCTAAGGGGGTCCTGGTCATAACCAATCGGTATCCAAAATATTATCGAGGAAATATCTGTCTTAATAAAAATAGACGAGTTACAAATTATAGTGAATATTACCAAGATAAAGAAGACTCTGGCTACATTGATTCCGGATTTAGGGTCTTGCAAGCTTCGCTCCTCAAGAAAGTCGATCTTAAACGACCCGCCCACCTAAAAGAGATTCTTCACCCGTTAATTGTCAACAGGCAACTCTGGGGATATAATATGAAAAATCGGTTTTATGAAATCGGCATCCCTGAAGCATATTACGAATTCAAAAAATTTATAGAAAAAAATGACAGAAAAGAGTAGATATTCCTTGGCTTATTTTGCCGGGAAAACTCCTGGCTCTCCCTTCCCTAGAGATGGCTCATATTTAGAAGTAGGCAGCGAACATTTGCGCTATAAATATGGACAGCTCCTAGATTGGATCAGGCCTAAAGGCCTAGCACTAGATATTGGGTGCGGACCCGGACATCTCGCTTGGCAAGCACAACAAGAGACAAGACCAGTACGAGTAGTCGGACTAGAACTCCATCA
>CAZMUE010000001.1:0-30552 GCA_964569725.1 uncultured Gammaproteobacteria bacterium | reverse complement strand
CATCTTTAAGGGTCATTTAAAACAGATTTCTCGCTATGGAGCGCAGCGAGGTCACTTTGCCAGAGTCTTGCCAAAAACATCCTTAAGATTAGGCTATCTTTTGCCGAGCCTTTTCTTGATTGGTTTTTTTCTTGGACCAATAATTGCCCAGCTTTTTAATCTCTGGTCCGTATACCGGCTAGGGATTTCTTTATATGCCCTCTTTCTCCTAATCGCGGGCTTTGAAATTTTTCTGAAAAGAAGTAGTTTAGCCCTAGCGATGACGACGATGCTAGTCATTCTCATAACTCATTTTTACTATGGATTTTTCTTCCTGAAAGGTTTTTTTAGCTCTCGGGGCTTAAGAAAAGATTAATTAGTCTGTTTGATCTGGATAAATAGATCTCTAGCCTTTTGATTATCGGGATCTATTTGCAAGGCTTGATTGAGAAGATCAAGGCTGGCCTGCTTTTGGCCTTTTCTAAAGAGGATAATAGCTAGGTCTGGATAAAGACTAGTCTCTTTAGGGTTAATTTCTAAAGCAGCCCTTAAGTGTTTTTCTGCTTCTTCTGGATTATTCTGATTGAAATAAATAGCAGCCAAGTTCTGGTGCGATTGCCAGATATTGGGATTAAGCTCTAAAGCTTTTTCATAACCAGCAATGGCTTTATCCATTTCTTCTTTGCGCAAGTAGATGTTAGCGAGATTATGGTAAGCGTCAGCATAGCCAGGCTTCAACTTGATGGCGATTTCAAACTCCTCAATAGCCTTATCCAAATCATTATGACGAGCGTACATATCGCCTAAGTTATTGTGGTTTTGTGAGCTTGAGGGTGAAGTTTTGGCAGCCGCAATCCAAAGATTATCCTGGTTTTTCCAGTCAATATTTCTAACAATAGTTCGAGCTGAAAAGCCAAAAATAATAAGAGCAAAAAGGATGGCGATTATCATTTTGCGGTCCTTTCTGCGGCCTAGTCTGGCGAGTAAGAGGCCTAGGCTGACAAAAATACCGAATAATCCTAAATAGGCATAGCGTTCAGCGATAATCCAAGAGATGCCAAAAGGAGTCAAAGTCGGTGAAAGAGCAATTCCGAAAAGAGAGAGCCAGAAAAAGTATTTTTTCTTACGGAAGAAAGAATAGCCGAGAAAAAAAAGATAAACCAAGAGGACAAGAACCTTAGAAACGAACACGGGAACAGAAAAATGAAGCTCGGTGTGATAAAGGGTTAATCCAGTTGGCCAAAAAGTCATTTGCAGATAGGAGCCAATAGCAATAGGTATTTGCAGCAAAGGATTAATGGTTTGGGCTTGCTCGTAATGGACATTTTTAAGAATGCTGATTCTTTCGGGAACTTTACCGACATAAAAACTGATCCAGGTGAAACCAATCAGAAAGGGAATGATTAGCTTTTGCCAACCTTTAAAATCTTTGGGATAGCTTAAATGGAGGGCTAGGAGAATAAAAGGGAAGACCATGGCTTTTTCAGAGGAAATTAGACCGACAATAAAAGCAAGAATGGTGAGGCAATAAAAGCGTTTATCTTTAAGAGAAAAGAGATAAAAAACTAAACCCAAGAGCAAGAAGAAACTATATTGAGCGTAAATACCTCCGGAAATCCAGGTCACTGACTCTACCATTAGGGGATGAACAGCGGCTAGGGCGGCGCCAAAAAAAGCAGCTGAGCGATTGACTAATAAAGAAACAGAAAGATAAACCAGAAGACAATTAGCCAAATGAAAGAAAATATTGACCGTTCTGAAGGCAGCCGGAATCTTGCCAAAGACTTCATGGATGATAAAGAAAATCAGTGGTTGCATAATCCCGGGAGGATTGGCAAAAACATGATCTAGTTGGCCGATGGCCGGATTCTGCAAAATGCCAGCAACATCGTCAGAAACAAACTCATTGCTGATGCCGTTTGCGTAAACCACGAAAGTCAGAAAAGCAATGATTAAAAGCTGGAAGCGGTTTTTCTTAAGCCAATCCTTAAAATTAAATTTGGTAATTCTAGAAACCAGGCTTTTTCTATTCAGGGAGAGGTGCAGACTTTGGAATTTCTGATATTTTTTGCCTTTCCATTTTTTCTTCAGATACTCCCTAATAATCTCTTCAGAAACGCCAAGCTTTCTGGCGATTTTACTTGGACTGAGTTTGCGGAGATTCTTTTTTAAATATTTTTTTTGTTTTCCGGTAAGCATCTTTTTGTTGCCTTAGTCATTATTTTTTTTCAACGTAAAGGATGGTGTTCTTGGGGTCATAGGTAGTCTTATCAATTTGGCGATAATGCCGCTTCAGCAGTTGATTAACGGCTTTAGTCACTAGCGGTAGATTGGAATTGTAATCATGGAAAGCTACCAAGCCTCGAGAAACAAGTTTCTTCCAGATAAGATAAAAATCATTTTTGACATAATCGGGTTGATGATTACCATCGATGAAGCAAAAACAGACTTTCTGGGTTGGCAGCTTAGCCTTTTTAGAATCCTTCTTAATAGTAAAAATATTAGGACAATTTCGAGTAGTTAAAAGAAAGACTTCCCATTGACTGCGTTTTGGTCCGAACCTTTCAAGAATTTCCTTATAGATATTAGTCATAGCCCTTCCCTGAGCGGTAATACTTTTATCCTTTTCTAAGTCGAAGATATCAACGACATAGAGTTTTTTATCGCTTTTTTCTTTTTCTAGAAGTTTAGCCAATTTACGGGCACCGCCGCCGAAGAGGGTTCCGATCTCAACTAGATCGCCCTCGAGCTTAAGAATCTGATTCTTTTTAATAAACTTAATCAAGGATTCATAACCAGCGAAATCTCTTGGGGGTGGAAGGACTGAATCTAAAAAACGATGAGCCAATCTTCTGAGCATATTTTGATTAGAGTATACTACATTCGTGGTATGCTAATGGCAATGAAAGTTATTGTGGCTTACCCGCCGCTAGAATCATCTAAAGGAATTCCTCTTTTAGGCCAGAATCGTCAATTCCAATGGGCAAAAACAGCCTGGACAGCTTATCCGATGGTTTCAGCTTACGCAGCGACGATGCTTAAGAGAGTTGGTTATCAAGTTTTTTGGCTGGACGGTATTAGTCAAGGCTGGGGATATAAAAGATGGTTAAGCGAAGTTAAGAAGATAGGGCCAGACCTGATCTTCTTAGAAAGTAAAACTCCAGCAGTAAAAAAGCACTGGCAGATTATTAACGAGCTTAAAAAAAGATTAAAAACGATGGTGGTTTTAGCCGGAGATCATGTTACTGCTCTGCCCAAAGAGAGCCTGCAGAAGTCAAGGGTAGACTATGTTTTGACTGGGGGAGATTATGATTTCTTACTCTTAAATCTGGTTAATTACCTAACTCGAAAAGAAAAACTAGAACCAGGTATTTGGTATCGTCAGGGCAGAAGAATCAAAACTACTGGTTTCTTCAGGCTGAATCACGACCTGGACAAACTGCCTTTTATTGATCGAGATCTGACTCAATGGCAGCTTTATGCTTATAAGAACAGTAATTATGGCCAGATACCAGGAACCTATACAATGTTTGGCCGTGATTGTTGGTGGGGAAAATGTAGTTTCTGTTCTTGGACAACCCTTTTTCCTAGTAACTGCTATCGCATCATGAGCGTTAAAAGAGCTTTAGATGAAGTTGGTTATCTTCTGGAAAATTATCCCGTTAAAGAAATCATGGATGATTCTGGAACATTCCCTACTGGTAAATGGCTAAGGGGATTTTGCCAGGGAATGATTAGGCGCGGCTACCATAAAAAAATCAAAATTAGCGCCAACATGAGACTCAATTCGGGCTTAACTGAAAAAGACTATCAGCTAATGGCTAGAGCTGGTTTCCGTTTCCTGCTCTATGGTCTAGAATCTGCCAATCAAGAGACATTAGATAAACTTAATAAAAACCTGAAGGTTGAGCAGATTGAGCCAGCCTTAAGGCTGGCCAAAAGGGCAGGCCTTTCTCCTCATATTACCATTATGTTCGGCTACCCATGGGAAGATAAAAAAGCTGTTTTCAAGACTCTAGCCTTTACTAGGGGCTTGATTGCCAGGGGACTGGTAGATAGCTGGCAGGCGACAGTGGCTATCCCTTATCCGGGTACCTCTTTGTTCAAAGAGGCTCAAAAGAAAAAATGGCTGAAAACTTTAGATTGGGATGCTTATGATATGAAAGAACCGATTCTCAAAACCGCCCTTTTAGATGAAGAGATTATGGCCTTAGTGAGAAAAAGCTATGCTTTTGTTTGGACGCCCCAGTTCCTGGTGAGGAAATTAAGAGAAGGCTTGACCAGTAGAGTCAAATTCAAAGCCTATCTTTGGTTTGTTTTAAAATATATTAGTAGGCTTTTAGATTTCAAAGGAAAAAGAAAAAATGGATCTTTTGGCTCATGAAATTATCCATTTCTCATTATCGGGATTAGTGGCCTTTTTCTTTTGGAAAAAGGCCAGAGATTGGCGATTGGTTCTGGCTAGCTTTCTGGTAGGCTTTTTCATTGATGTCGACCACTGGTTTGATTATTGGCTTCATGCCGGAATCTCTTTTGACTTAGTAGAATTTCTTAACGTGGAGAATTATGTCGGCCCTTCGCAGAAAGCCTATATCTTTTTTCACGGCTGGGAATTCATTCCGCTGATGTTTTTAATAGGTAAAGCGTTGGGTAATAAATTAGGGATAAAGAATCTCAATTGGGTTTTGGCTTTATCTTATTTTTTCCATATTGCCTTTGATAATTTCTCTTTCCGCCATCACCCTTTGGCCTATTTTTTCAGCTATAGACTCTTAAATGGCTTTTCGTTAAAAAGTTTTGTGGGCTACTAGCAAATGAAAATTCGACCTTTGGTTTCTGTGGTTATCCCCACCAAAAATGAAGAAAAAAATATTAGTCGCTGTTTGCAAAGCCTGAAGAATCAAGATTATCCTCAGGAGAGAATAGAAATCATTGTTGTTGATAACCCAACATCTACGGATAGAACCAAAGAAATTAGCCGTCAATATACTAATAAGGTTTTTACTTATGGCCAGGAAAGGTCAGCCCAGCGTAACTTCGGCATGCTGAAAAAAGCCAAGGGCAAATACCTTTTTTATTTAGATGCAGACATGAGTCTTTCAAGAAATGTGATTAAAGAGGCTGTTCTTAAGGCAGAGAAAGAGAATCTGGTCGCTCTTTATCTGCCTGAGGTGATTCCGGGAAGTTCTTTTTGGGCAAAAGTCAGGAATTTAGAAAGAAGCTTTTATGACGGGACGATGATTGATGCCCCAAGGTTCTTAGAAAGAAAAGCCTTTAAGAAGGTCAATGGTTTTGATGAAGACTTGTTTGCCTGCGAGGATTGGGATTTAGACAAAAGAGTTAGAAAAGAAGGGAAAATCGGGTTGCTTGCCAGGGATCTGGGAGCAGTGATTTATCATCATGAACCTGATTTTAACCTCAAAAATTATTTGGCCAAGAAAGGTTATTATCAGAAGAATTTTAGTCAATACTTTAAAAAATGGGGCACTAAAGAAACTCAGCTGCAGTTTGATTTCTGTTATCGCTATTTTGGTATCTTCTTAGAAAAAGGCAAGTGGAAAAGGTTTTTGAGCCACCCATTCTTGGTTTTGGGGATCTATGTTTTGAGAATCGGAGTGGGTTTTACTTACTTACCAGCTTTAATAAAAAAATGGCAGCAAAGAATAAGAAAATAATTGCTTTTATGAATGCCTTTTCTCAAGGCAAGAGTGGAGCGGATATTGCCCTAATTGAAATTCTTAAAAGGGAGAAGAACCACCCCAAAATAATTATTACCTCTTTATTAGGTAAAGAGCTTTGCCAGGAAAACGGTTTGGAGGCAGAATATTTATTAACAACAAAAGAAAAGAAATTCAATAATCCATGGATAATCTATCTTAAAAGAATTTTTCTGGCCATCTTTCTGAAAATTAATCTTGATTCCAGAGATTTGTTGATAGTCAGTTCTGATGCTTTGCCAGATGTTATTCCTGCCTTTTTCATGAAGTTAAGAAAAAGAAAGACTCTTTGGTTTCAAAGACTTCACCATTTAATTCCTAAGGCCAGGAAGATTGCCTGGTTGTTTCAAAAATTAAGCTTTATCTTAATAAAGTCAAAAGCGGATCAGATTTCGGTTAACAGCAAGCTTTTAAAAAGCCAATTAATAAGTTTGGGTTTTAGCCTAAAAAAGATCTTCGTGAATTATTCGGGAATCGGGATTAAAGATCCGGAGAAGATCAAAACAAAGAAGCATGGATACGAAGCAGTTTTCATGGCGCAGCTTAGGCGTTCTAAAGGCATCCTTGATTTACCGGAGATCTGGCAAGAGGTGATTAAAATAATTCCTCAAGCAAGACTGGCGATCATTGGCAAAGGGGAAGAGAAAATCATCGCAGGGCTCAGGGGAAAAATTGTGGTTAAACAAGTGAATAAAAATATTGATCTTTTAGGTTTCCTGCCCAATCAACTCGCCTTTGAGACCATAAAATCAGCCAAGGTTTTCATTTTTCCTTCTTATGAGGAAGGTTTTGGCTTGGTTTTAGTAGAAGCTCAGGCTTTGGGCTTGCCAGTAGTGGCTTGGGATCTGCCGGTCTTTGCGGAAATTTTTCCCCAAGGGATGATTAAGATCAGCCAAGGAGATAAGGTTGCTTTCGCAAGAGCAGTTATAGAAATTCTTGAAAACAATGAACTACGGCAAAAATTAACCAAAGAAGCTTTGGTTAATGCCAGACGTTTTAATTGGGAGAAGACAGCGGAAAGAGAAATAGCAGTTATAAAAACAATGTTTAATGAGTAAAAAATTAAGCTTAACTATTGCCATGCCCACTTATAACGGTAGTCAATGGATCAAAGAAACCATAAGAAGCATTTTGAGCCAAAACTTAACTGATTTTAAAATGATCGTTTCTGATGATAGCTCGACTGATGATACTGTAGAGTCAATTAAGAGTTTTAAAGATAGGCGAATCAAAATACACAGGAATCCTGGGAACTTAGGCTATGGCGCCAATCTCCAGGTTTTAAGGAAAATGGTTGATTCTGATCTTCTCTTTTTAATGGCCCAAGACGATTTCCTTTTAAAAGATGCTTTACGCAAGACCCATGACGCTTTCTTTTTGGATAAAGATATCGGAGCAGTGACCCGGCCCTTCTATTGGTTTGATGAAGATTCAAAAAGACCGGTTAGGGCCATAATGCCTTATGATAGAGAGAAAGATAGGGTAATTTCTGTTTTCGATGGCCCAAAAGAGGTAAGAAGTATTTTTGGCTCCGTTGGCCAGCTTTCCGGTTTAGCCTATCGGGTAAAAAATTTAGATCGCGATTTTCATACCGATACCTTCCCGGCCCATATTTATCCCTTCGCCTCGATTACCAAAAAACATAAGGTTGTTTTTCTAAAAGATTACACCGTCGCGGTTAGGATTAAGAGTAGTCAGACCAGGTTTAAATCAGGTATTTACGATATTTCTCCGACCGAGAGTTGGGTAAGGATGTTTAAAGATGTTTACCAAGGCGAGAGATATGAAAAAGTGAGGAAAACCGGCATTGACCAGATCACTACTCATTATATTGGTCTAGTGCAGATAAAAAACTATGGCTCTTTTAAGAATCTGCTTAAAGAGATTTTGATCTTAGCGAAACAGAGACCGAGAAATCTGTTTAATCTTGGTTTTTGGTTCTGCAGTCTGGGAACCATCATTATTCCCAGAAAATTCTTGCGGCTAATGGTTGATAATTATAAAGAAAAGATTCTTTCTCTAATTTTAAAATTAAGGAGAATAAAACCATGAAAGCCCCTTATGATCAAAGCTATTTTGCCAACCAGTCAGCTGGCTATCAATTTAATAAAGAGAGAAGAGATATTTTTAGCTATCATTTAAAACAGATTTTGAAAAGGAAGAGGGCGAGGAGGATTTTAGATATTGGCTGCGGTTTTGGTTATTTCCTCGGTCTTTGCGATGAAAAGGGGATCAAAACTTATGGTTTAGAGATTTCCGAATACGCCATTAGCCAAGCAAAGAAATTCACCAAGGCTAAGATTAGGAGCAATTTCTCCTTTTTTGAGGGAAAAACTTTCGATGCTATCACTGCTTTTGATGTCCTAGAGCATTTGGAAGATGACCAGGGAATGTTGAAATTCATTTATCAAAGATTAAAGAAAAGGGGTTTGTTTTACGCTACTACTCCCAACGCTGCCTTTGTATTGAGGAAATTCTTTAAGGATAAAGATCAAACCCATATTAATGTTTGGGATCAGCAATATTGGCTTTTAAATCTAAGGAATATTGGTTTTAGTCGCGTGAAGATCAAGCATATTTTTTCTTTTGGTTTTCCGCCAACCCCATCTTTAAGAGAAAAAGTAAAACCCTCTATAATAAAACCAGTCTTTCTGCCTATTAAAAAACTGGGGCAAGAGCTTTTATTGATTGCTCAGAAATAATGGAAATTAGCGAAAAGAAAAAGATTATTCTTTTGATTTTATTAACCATTGTTTTAAGATTCATTCCGGCAGTGATAACGCCGGTTAGTGGTGATCTTAAAAACTCTTTTGTTGTTAATGAACTTATTTTCAAAGGAGACGATCCTTATTTGAGTGGAGTTTGTTCCAATCCACCCCTTTGGTTATGGTGGGGGGCAGGGGCTTTTTCTTTAGGACAATTTTTTCACCTTCCCTTTCAATTAGTGATAAAAGTGCCGATGATTTTGGCAGACATCTTGATTTGTTTATTGATTTATCAGCTGGTTAAAGATAAAAAACTTAGGTTTGTCTCTGCTTTGTTCTATAGCCTCAATCCTGTTTCCATTCTGGTTACCGGTTTTCATGGCCAATTTGACAGTTTTGTGATTTTAACGATTCTCTTGGCTATTAAATTTTTCCGCTCTCCTAAGAAATGGCTTAGTCCCTTTTCCCTTGGTTTGGGAATTGCTCTCAAGAGCTTTCCGGTCCTAATAGGGCCTGTTTTTTTGCTTAAAAAGAAAAAGATTAAAGAAAAAATAATCTTTGCTTTCTGGTCAGCCCTTCCTATATTTCTGATTCTTTTGCCTTTTCTTTTTAAATATTCTTTAGGTTCAGCTAAATATATTTTTGGCTATTCAGGAATTACTGATTTTGGTTGGATGGCAATCATTAGGGCGATCAATTGGTTAAGTCATGGGCAAGCATTTCTAGCGATTGATGGTTTCGGAACTCTTTTGTCTTGGAATAAGATTGGTTTCTTGGCGCTCTACGGTTTTCTTTTTCTCTGGCTGATAAAAAAGAAAAAGGATTTGATTTTTGCCTGGACAATAATTTTCACTGCTTTCTACCTCTTTTACGGCGGCATTTCTTCCCAATATCTTGTTTGGATTTTGCCCTTCTTAATCATCATAGACCTCAAAATGGCGATTTATTATTCTTTTTTTGCCTGCCTAGCAATGGCTTCGTTTTACAGTTTCTTTTTTCCATCAATGTTCCTTTGGTTGATTCCTGGCTTCGTTT
Source organism: uncultured Gammaproteobacteria bacterium (assembly GCA_964569725.1). GTDB lineage: Bacteria > Patescibacteriota > Microgenomatia > UBA12405 > CAZMUE01 > CAZMUE01. The sequence continues at coordinate 21,116 of CAZMUE010000001.1, read as the reverse complement.
CCCAAAAGATTCTCAATTCTGCCTCAGTGGATTTAGCTTTTGCCAGTCAAGGATTGGGAACAGCAATTCCTCTTTTCGGATTAACAAAGACAGCTCTAACAACCCACCTGATCTTCTTAATCTTCTTCTGGCTTTTTATTATTAGACTTTTCGTTTTCCTGGTCAAAAGAAAGTGAAAAATAAAACTGTTGTTATTGTTCTAAACTACAATTGTTATAAATTCCTGCCAGAATGCTTGAAATCTCTTTTTAATCAGACAGCTGAAAACTATGAAGTTTGGGTAATAGATAATAATTCCCAAGATAAAAGTAAAAATTATTTAAGAGAAATAGCCTCTAGAGAACACAGAGTCCCCTTTAAACTGATTGAAAATAATCACAATTTTGGCGTGGGCAGAGCTTTTAACCAGGCGATTAAAAAGGCAATAGGGCAAGGATTTAAGAGAATCGCTCTGATGAATGCTGATGTCAGAGCAGATAGAAATTGGCTGCAAGAATCCTTAAAAACTCTAGAAAAGAATAATAAGATAGCTATCTGCGCCAGCTTGAGTTTAGATTGGCAAGGAGAAACAATCGATTCTGCTGGCGGGGCGATTCGTAATCTTTTTTTTGGTGTTTTTGTCGGTTTTCTTGGTGGAGAAAAGATAACACAAATTCCAAAGGAATATAGGCAAGAAGAATTTTCGATTTTCAGCGGTTTAGTTACGGCGATGATGATAAGAGTAGCGGTCTTTAAAAAATATGGTCTTTTTGATCCGGATTATTTTATGTATTTTGAAGATGTTGATTTATCTTGGCGTATTCTCCTGGGCGGAGAACAAATTGTGGTTAATCCTAGAGCGAGAGTATTTCATTGGGGACACGGGTCTTCGCCCGATAAAAAGCTTTCTTTAAGATTATTAAGCCAGACAGAAACCAATCTTCTTACCGTTTATTATAAAAATCTATCCCTAGGAGTATTTATTTTGCTATTTCTCCCCTTGATAGCTTCTAGAACCGTTTTCTCTTTGGGATATCTTTTGATTTCGCCCAAAATTACTATGGCGAAGCTGGTGGGGATAATTAATTTTTTCATAAAATTAATTTTAGGAAAGTACCGATCATCTAGGAGATTGGCGCAGAGAAACAGAAAAATCAACGATAAACGGGTATTTAAGCATAACCCTTATTTGCCCTTTAAATTTGATGTCATTAAAATTGGCTTATCCTGGATAAAGGATGTTCGGAGAGTATATAATAGTTAAGCCGAAATGAAGCAAAATCATAAGGATCTTCTGTCGAACCTAATAAAAAGAGAGATTGCGGGCAGATATAAACAATCGGTTTTGGGTTACTTCTGGGTAATTCTTAACCCCTTCTTGCAAATGTTGGTTATGACCCTAGTTTTTTCCAGAATCATGAAAATTTCTGTTCCTGGGGTTCCGTACCCGATTTTTCTTTATGTTGGTCTGTTGCCATGGACCTTTTTCGCTAATTCTTTGACCTCTTCGATGGGAGAACTCGTCAACATGAGTGTTTTGATTAAGAAAGTTTATTTCCCCAGGGAATTAATTGTTCTGGCAACAATTCTAGCGAAAACTGTGGATCTTGCTTTGGCTTCTTTGGTCCTTGTTTTTTTTATGATTATTTTCAGGCAACCCACGAACCTGATTCTTGATCTTTTAATAGTTCCCCTCATTTTTCTTGTTCAGCTTATCTTTACTTTTGGACTTGGTCTTTTGATTTCTGCTCTAAACTTATTTTACCGAGACGTGCAACATTTGATGGGGTTAGTTCTGGTGATTTTATTTTATCTAACGCCGGTGGTTTACCCGGTAGAGGCAGTTCCTCTTGAGTTAAGAACCGTTCTTTCTTTGAACCCAATTTCTGTTTTAATTAACGCCTATCGTCAGGTTATTTTGGGAGCAGGACAACCTGATTGGCTACATTTAGGAATTGCCCTATTGCTTTCTTCGGGAGTTTTTCTGATCGGCTGGATACTCTTTAAGAGGTTAGCAGGAAAATTCGCAGACGTTGCATGAAAAGAACAAATGGTTTTGCCATAGAGTTCGATAGCGTTTGCAAGCTTTATCGTCTGCAGGTTCATCGGACTTTAAAGGAGCTGGTTCCGGCCGCAATCAAAAAAAGAGAGGCGAGAAAAGAACTTTGGGCCCTGAAAAATGTTTCTTTCAAAATAAAAAGAGGAGAGGCAATAGGCATCGTCGGACCCAATGGAGCTGGCAAGTCAACAATCTTAAAGTTAATCGCCGGAGTAACGAGGCAAGACAAGGGAAAAATCGTCGTTAACGGTAGGGTTTCTCCCCTGATTGAACTGGGGGCCGGTTTCCATCCCGACTTAACTGGCGCTGAGAACATTTATCTCAACGGTTCAATTCTTGGTTTAACTAAGAAAGAAATAGACGAAAAATTCACAGAAATTGTTGATTTTGCTGAGCTTTGGGATTTTATTACTCAGCCGGTTAAGCGCTATTCCTCTGGGATGTATGCCAGACTCGGTTTTGCCATTGCCGTTAATACGGATGCCGACATTTTATTAGTAGATGAAGTTTTGGCAGTTGGCGATAGAGCTTTTCAGGCCAAATGTCTATCTAAATTCCATCATTTAAGGTCGTTAGGCAAAACTATCATTTTAGTTTCTCATTCTATGGACTTAATTCTAAATTTTTGTGATAGAGGAATTTTCCTTAATAAAGGTAAGGCGACGGAAATTTCTTCTGTAGAAAAAACGATTTTGGATTATGAAAAATTCTTTTATAAAAAGGAAAGACTAAAAGAGATGGGCGAGGGTAAAGATAAAGAGGGGCATCCCGATGGTTTTGAACAATGGGGGAGCGGAGAAGTTCTGATAAAAAACGTTCAACTTCTCGACCATAGGAATAACGAAGTCAAGCTAATAAGATCAGGAGAGCTGTTAAGGGTAGGGATTAACTATAGGGTTGTAAAGAAGATAGCGACACTAAAGTTTTCTTTGGGCATTTATAGAGAGGATGGTGTTTATGTTTCTGGTCTCGGGACAGATTTCGATGGTTTTAGGATCAAGACAAACAAAAAAAGCGGAAATGTGAGCTTATCGTTTCCAGAGCTAAGCCTTAACGCTGGTAAGTATTACTTAAGAATTGCTGCTTACGGCAATGACGAGGCGAGCCCTTACCATTTTTTACACAGAGCAAAAGAGCTAGAGGTAAGATCATTACTATTTTCTAGGGGAGTGGTTTTGGAAAAACACCAATGGCAACAAAAGACGTAAGCGGAGGAGATAAAAAGGAATATAAAGATAATGCCGAGGAGATTCTTCTGCGACTTTTTGAGGATAAAAGCGAATCTCAACAGGTAAAGGCAATCGCGAAATTCTTGCATAAATCCTGGCCAGTTTTATATCATCTTTCCCCCCAGAGACATGCCATTTTAAACTGGTTTGATTTTGGCAAGAAGAAGAGCCTTTTAGAAATTGGTGCCGGGTGCGGCGCCTTGACTGGATTATTTTGTGAAAGATGCGAAAAGGTAGTTGCTTTAGAGCTAGAGGAAAGAAGAGCAGAAATTATCAGAAGGAGATTTAAAGAAAAACAGAATTTAGAAGTCGTCGTTGGAGATTTTGCTACCTTTTCTTGTAAAGAGAAATTCGACTTCGTGACTCTGATCGGTGTTTTAGAATATGCGGGCGCTTTCTTTGGAGAAACACACGAGAGCAGATATTCTCTTGTGCCCTATCTTAAAATGTTAAAAAGATGCAGAACGCTTTTGAAAGAAGAGGGGATATTGATTATTGCCATAGAAAATAAACTTGGCGTGAAATATTTTTCAGGGTTCTACGAAGATCACTACTCTATAGGATATCAATCCTTAGAAGATTACCCAGACTATATGGGAATAAGGACTTTCGCCTTGGGAGATATGGTAAGAATTTTAAAGCAAGCAGGTTTTAGCGATTTTTCGCTATATCTACCCTTTCCTGACTATAAACTACCAATTCAGGTTTTAGAGAGTGGTTTTTTGAGGAGCCTAGATACTATTGGAATCAATTCTATTTTTCCGACAGGAGGACCTTTCACAGAACGGCTCTACTTAATCAACGAGGTTCTGTTTGCCAAAACCCTGAAAGATGCGGGCTTATTAGTAGAATTTGCCAACTCTTTTCTATTCTTTGTCAAAAAATGATGAATAAAGTTTTATACGCAAAAACGGTGGCGAGCCGGAAGGAGAAATTTAGAATTCTAACTTCTATAGAGGAAAGATCGGGAAGACGACTGGTTTTTAAAAAGGCGCTATCACCAGAATCAAGGCGTCATTTGGGAGGTATTCTTAAGAATGAAGAAAAATGGCAAAACTTCATCGCTGAAACAGGGAAAGTCTTGCGAGGTAAATTGGTAGAGAGTGGTTCTGGTATACAGTATTCATTTATTAGCGACTATAATTTGGAAAAGAACATCAGTGATTTTCTTCTAGAGAAAGATTTCGCTAAAGCGTCAGAGCACTTTTCTTTAGGCTTGAGAATTATTGAGGGGCTTCCTTGTTTTCGTTTAGACGCCTTAGCCCAATTTACAAACCTGAAACAGTATAGGGAGGTATTTTTGGCTAATCCTGTTTTGCCGAGTTATTTTATCAAGACTGCAAATTTGGATATCGTTGCTGATAATTTAATCATTTCAAAAGATAAGCCTCTCTTTATTGACTGTGAATGGATTTTTGATTTTCCCATAGAGAGAGATTTTGTTAAATACCGATATCTTTTCTATTTAGCCAATAAAATAGGGCCGCTTTTAAGAAAATTTTCCGGCAAGAGAATGGTTAATTTCGTCGAACCAGGCCTGTTGATTTTTGAAGAATGGTGGAGTATGGCCTTTAACGACTTAAATCGAAAATTGCTGATTAATTTCCAGAGGAAAGAAGAGAATTTTCAACGCTACGTCTATGATTACTCAGATCCTAATATAAGAACGAATTTTTCTTATGAAAAGGTGATTTACGAGGGGGCAGACTTATTTTCTCATTTGAAAGGTTTAACTAGGGTTAACATTGAAAAGGATTTAAGCATAGAGGCTTTTGGGAAACAGAAAAGTGTTCTTGAAAAAGAGAAAGATATTTTGGATCGTGAAGTGCGAAAGCTAAAGATGGATACGGAAGAGTTGAATCTCATTGCAGACGAGCTAGAAGCGGCAAAGAGGAAAATTGTAGCCTTGGATGCTGCCGTTAAGAGAAGGGATTTGCAATTGCAGAGACTCAGAGAGAATCATTCTAGGAGAGAGGTTCAGCTCATTAATAGCAAAGAGGAGTTAAAAATTCTTAAGAATCAGTTAGATAATATAATTTCTGCGAAAACCTTTAGGGCCTGGCAGAAATTTAATGTTCTAAAGCGGATGATGCTGGAACCATTCGTTAAGAAGAGAAGATCTCCTGTGGCTATTCCCGGGGATGATCCAGTTCGGGAGATGGTCTCGGTGATTATTCCTACATTAAACGCCGGAGACGATTTTTTTAAGGTATTGCTTTTTCTCAAAAAGCAAAGAGGGGTTAAAAGAACGGAGATTATTGTTATTGACTCCGGGTCAACTGACAGAACTACGGCAATAGCGAGACAGTTTGGCTGTAGGGTTATTAAAATTAAGCCGTCAGAGTTTGGCCATGGGAAAACTAGAAATCTGGGCGCGAGTCTTGCTAAAGGTGATTACTTTCTCTTCACTGTTCAAGATGCGATTCCAGAAATGGACAATTTGCTTAATAAAATAATTAATTTTATGAAAGTCAATTCTTTGGCGGCGGCTTCGCCGATTCAGCGACCCAGGAGCGGAGCTTCGCCATTTTCTCAATGGCAAATGCACAATCATTATGATTTTATTAATCCCGAAGGTGGGGACCAGATTATTGATGGTAAGGAAATTGATCCGCAGGGTCTTGGATTTTTTGAAAAAAGAAAAAATTGCCTGATTGACGACGTTTTTTCGATCTATAACAAAAAAGAATTTTCGAAGATTAAATTTTCTAACGAAATTGAATTTGCAGAAGATGCCCTTATGTCGATGAAACTTTTGGCCAATAAAAAAAGAATTGGTTTATTAGCCTCTGCTTGGGTTTCTCATTCTCACGAAAGAGATGCAACTTATCATTTTAAGAGAGCCTTTGTGGAAAGCCTAGCCCTTGAAAAAATATTAGGCAAGAACCCCAATATTGGCGAAACAACAGAAGAAGAAATTCTGGCATTGACTATGATCATCCCCTCGCTTAGCCGATGGCTCAAGAGATGGGTTGTCAGAAGCAATAGAGTGGATTTGCGAGGCCTGATTGATTTGAGACTTGACGATCTAAAGGAAGAAAAAAGAGAAACTCGTTGGAGCAGTTTCTTGCATCCAGTGAGGAATGCTTTCGAGCGAACGAGCTGCGAAGAGGCAGATATACGAAGGGTATTGTCTTCAATAAAAACGGTTTTAAGGTATGTTTCGACAAGCTTTTTCAATTTCATAGGCGAAAAGAGGATTAAGCTTTCTCGTGAAGAACGTCTTGTTTTTGTCGAAAATGCGCTGGGTTTGGCAGGGGGTTCCTTACTAGCGCAGTTTTTTATGGGCAATAAAGACAAGAATAATGACAAAAAGATGGCAATAGTAGCAGATTATCTAGGAGCAAAGGTCTAATGAAAATTCTATTAGTAGTGCACGATTTTCTTCCAGAATATTTCTCGGGAACAGAAATTTGCGTTTTTGAACTGGGGAAAGAGTTACAGAAGAGGGGACACAAGGTTCTTATCTTTACCACTAATCCTTTAGGCGAGGGGACTTATGAAGTCAAAATAAATCGATATAAGGGGCTGGATTGTTATACTCTCGATAAAGATGTGCGGCATTATTGCACTTTTGAGCAATCTTATAATGATCTGGGGACGATTCCTTTTTTTGAAAAAACAATTGATGAATTCAAGCCAGATATTATTCATTATCATCATTTGATGTTTTTTTCCATAGAATTTCCTAATATCGCCAGAGAAAGACACATACCTCAAGTCTACACGCTACATGATTTTTGGATCCAGTGCCTAACCCACAAGAGATTGATAAACAGAAGACGCGTTTGTTATGATTTTCGTTCGGTTGACTGTGCCAGGTGTATATTGGATGAGATGATTGATCAGGATTTTGAGGGGATAGTTTCTCCAAGAAAGGAAATCCTCCAGCTGAGAAACAATTTTTTAAAGAGGGTAATTTTTGCCTGCTCAAAAAAATTCTACAAAAGATTAGTTGTTTTGAGAAATAAAGAATTTAAGCGACTCATCAGAGGAATTGATTTATTTGTAGCGCCAACACCGATGTTAAGAGACGAATTTGTTAAATGGGGTATAAGCAAAAATAAAATTAAATTTATAGACGATGGTATTCAGGAGTGCTACTTTGAAGGGTTTGAAAAAAAATATCCGGTTATGCGGAAAAGATTAACTTTTGGCTTTATTGGTTCTATTGTTGCTTCAAAGGGGCTTGATCTTGTTTTAGATGCTTTCAGTGAAATAAAAAACGAGAACATTCGCCTCATGATCTGGGGGAAAATAAAAGAAGATATATATGGAGCTAAAATCAATAGAGCGATTATTGCGGACAAAAGGATATCTTCTTTAGGAACTTTTCCGGCGGATGAAATTAGTGAGGTTTTTAAGAAAATAGATGTTTTAATCGTGCCATCTCGATGGTTTGAGAACGCCCCCCTAGTTATCAAGAATTCACTTTTAGCAAAAACGCCTCTGATTGTAACTAGATTGGGAGGAATGACTTATTTGGTAAAAGATGGAGTTAACGGCTTTGATTTTGAGATCAATAATGTAGGAGAGTTAAAAGATAAAATGTTAAGATTTATTAGTGATCCGTCTTTAATTTCGGCTATGGCCGCAAAAATGAAAAAACCGTTTACGATTGGAGATAACGCAAAGGCGGTAGAGAATATTTATAGAAAATTAATCAAGGATAAAGATGAAAGATAAATGTTTGATTTTAGGCGGTGATGGTTTTATTGGCAGCCATCTTGCAGAGAGATTGGTAGCAGAGAAATATAGAGTAAGAATTTTTGACAGATTCAAAAACAATAAGGCGATCAATGTGGATCATCTTTCCCAGAGGGTAGATTTATTCAAGGGCGATTTTTTAGAAACGGACAGTCTTCGTAAGGCTGTTAAGGGATTTAACTATGTTTTTCATTTAGTTTCAACTACCAATCCAGCTTCGTCAATGGCAGATCCTTTATTTGATATTGAAACAAACCTAAAGGGCTCGCTAGAGCTTTTCAAATTATTATCTTCAGAAAAATCAGTAAAAAAAGTTATCTTTATCTCTTCTGGAGGGGCGATTTACGGCGAGAATGAAAAATCTTTACATCGGGAAGATGATGCTGCCTATCCAATTTCTCCTTATGCCATCAATAAGCTGGCAATAGAAAGATATTTAGGGTATTTTCGCGTCAAGGAAGGGTTAGACCATTTGATTATTAGGGCTTCTAATCCTTATGGCCCGAGGCAAAATGTTATTGGCACGCAAGGTGTAATTCCTATTTTCCTTAATATGATTAAAGAGGGCAAGCAGCCGATTATCTTTGGTGATGGCGAAAACAAAAGGGATTACATTTACATTTCTGATTTAATAAAAGGAATTGCCGTTTCTTTTAAGAAAAAGACAAAGAAAAGTATTTATAACTTAGGGAGTGGTAAAGGAACGACTCTTAACGAACTCATTGATTTAATGAGGCAAGTAACAAAAAGATCAATTAATCCCGAATATCTTCCGGCGAGGTCGAGCGATATTCGGTCTATTATTTTAGACATTTCTCGTTTTCGCAGAGAGTTTAATTGGACTCCTCAGGTCGATCTTTTGTTGGGGATTAGAAAAACCTGGGACTATCTACTTTCACTTTGAGACGCGATTCTTCTGCAGATTACAAAGAATAATAATCCGGCTAGAGAGATCATTATTCCGTATCGTAATGATTTCGGTTTATAGATGAAAACAACCTCCTGAGTACCAGCTGGAACAAAAGCACCTCTGAGGGTAACGTTTGTTTTGTAGACGTACCCCTCTTTCCCGTCTAAATAGACTTTCCAGCCGGGATAATAATTATCAGAAATGATCAAAAATGAGTTTTGGCTAATGTTTGTCGATATTTCTATCCTGGTATGATTATAGCTCTTTATAGTTGCCTTGCCTTCAAAAACAATGGGATCATTCTCTAAATAGTTTCTAGGAAAATCTTCCTCGACAAAGGCAGTTTTTTGATAGTCAATGGTTTCTTCGTTTAATAATTTAAGAATGTCTTCTTTATTTCTTTTCTCAACAGAGTCAACAAAAAAAACCCGAGGAAGATAATTTTTGTTTTCGTAGACGCGAACTCCATTCGATTGGTGGACGAGACTAAACCTTTGCATTTTTGATTCGTCATCGAAGCTGATATCCCCCCAGCCAATTTGATCATAAGCATTATTCTTAAGAGGATTGGTTTTCAAGATGATCTCGATTTCACTGTTAAGGTAAGGAAAAAGGTTAATTTCGTGGTTATGCCAAATTCTGTCTTCTTGTCGATTCTTAGGGTCGATAACCTTTGCAAAAACGGAAAGGTTTTTCTTTTTCTGAGTATTGACAAAAATGCTAAATCCAACGCCATCTCCGAATTTAGAATCATAAAGACTTGGGTTCATTCCCAAACTAAAACTCATTTTCGTTGATTCTGAATCAATTAATTTTTTGAATTTGATTTCCGCAGGAGCATGGGCAAATAAAATGGTTTTTTCTTCTCCATTTATAGAATATGAACTTTTACCGACGTAGTCCTTTTGGGGGACATTGATAGTTGCCTTAGAAAGAATTTCGTCAATGGCTAACGTTTTAAAGATATCTTTCATAGAAATGACATATTTAACGTTCAAAAGATCCAGTGCTTTTGCGGAAATGTTTGGTTTTTCCCATTCGTCGCCGGTAAATCTTTCTCTAACGCCTGGCGCGATTGTTGCAGCAATTAATCTCAAATAATCGCCTGGAGTTAATGGATCAATTATCCTGATATCCTCGATGCCATACGCGACCGCGGTGTTGGGATATAGGATTCGATCTATGGCAAATACACGAAATTTTTCCGGATCCTTTTTGAGGAATTCAATGAAGTCGGGGGTTTTATAACTGTCCATCCTCTCTGCCCTGCCCCTAGAAAGTCTGAATCCATGTTGATAAAACTCAAACAACAAAATAAAGAGAGGGGCGATAACAAAGAGCTTGCGCATAATTTTATTTGTTTTTGGTTTTATTATCTTGATAATCAGGAAAGCAGTGAAAACGATGATGATGGTCGAAGCGAAAAAGATTTCTCTCTCAAGGTATTTAGAATAGCCCGCTTCATAGGCGTTGATTTTGTTTAAAAAATAGAAGATTGAGACAATAGTAATAAAGAAGACGGGAATAGAGAAAATTGCCAGAGGAAATTTTTTGCTTGACTGTAAGGAGTTTACAGCAATTGCTGCCAAAGAAGAAATAGAAAAAGCGGCTATGGGGACGAGATATTTAGTAAAGATAATTACATTAAAACCCGGAATATTTCCAATCCAATTAACAAGAGGGAATCCAAAGATTTTCAGAAAACAAAGGAGGGCGATAAAAGAAAAAATGCCCCTGAAAATCAAATGCTTGCTTTCTTTAATGAAAAAAGTTGTTAATGCGAATCCAACTGGGATAAAACCAAGATAGGGTAAAATTGCCGTAGAGCTCATTTTATTCCAGGAGCCGTTAAGGGGCCCAAAAAAGAAAGGGATAAAGATGGAGATAGCTGTTTTAAGGGGAATATAGCCCAATCCTACGGAGTGTTCGTGAATGGTTTTTGTTTTCTGAAGATATTCCAAAAAGGGAATAATGTAAAAACTGGCTGTAATAATAGCACTGATCATAGTTGCAAGAACGATAATGATTTTTTGGAAATATTTCGTTCCATTTTGTTTGCCAATATGAATAGTTTTTGCGATGAGGTAAAGACAAAAAATCCCCCAGATCAACGGAAGACTTTCGAACATTCCTGTAAAAACGGAAGAGAGGGAGATTAGGAAGAGAAATAATAACCTTGTGGAATTAAATTTCTCTATTATCAATTCGGCAGCGAAGAAGAAAATAGGAATCATAAGCTCTAAGTTCAGATGGAAGAGGTTGATATAATACAAAAAATATCCAGAGAGCGAGAAGGAAATCGTTCCAAAAACTGCGGCGACCCTGGAGAGCTTAATTTTCCTGAAGTATAAGTAGCAAAAAAGAGACGAAATCAAAAGTCTAACAATTAAAAAAATATCCCAGGCAATAATTTTTGGTAAAGCGTAAATGATTATTTTTAAAGGGAAGAAAATTGACGATTGAAGTTCTGCCATAAGGGGGACGGATGAGCCAATATACGGATTCCATAGAAGACTTTTGCGTTCTTTAAGTGATTTTCCAGCCAGGAGCGTAAGTGGTTCGTCTATCCAGGCAAAAGCACCGACATCCATATAAGAGGTTTCTTTAATACCTTCCCAGTTTGATACCCTTCCCAGGGGACCACTAGGAAAAGTTCCCGGAGCGATGGGTGAGGAAGATAGGGTTTTGTTCAGGAAGATGACGTTATAAAAAGGAGCTAAAATTAGGACAATGATTATCAGCCGGACAGGAATTTTGTGAATTAATTTTTTAAAGAAGCGCATTTATTCTTCTTTAATTTGAGATTGACAATCCTTTTTATAGTCCACCATGTTCCATTAAGCCGCCTGAGAGTTGTGTTTCCAAGCCTTTCTTTATAAGGAATATTTATTTCTTTAAATTTGTATCCGTGAATAACGGGTTTAATGAGTAGCTCTACTGGGAGAGCGTGTTGTCCTAGGTCAAAAGATAGTTTTTCTATCATTGATCTTCTGTAACCTCTCATGCCGCTATGGATGTCGGTAGTCTTTATGCCATGAACCATGGTGGTGAGTAGGGCAAAAAGCCTATTGGCAATATAGTTAAAAAAAGGCATGTTCTTTGGTCTTTTAGAAGTTCTTGAACAATTAACAAGGTCATAACCATTACGAATAAGTTGTGTTACTTTGGGAATTAACTCTGATGGATAAGTTGCGTCACAGTCCATGGTGATGACGATTTCACCCTTAGCGTTTCTTAAGGCCTTGTCCATGGCCTTTCCATAGCCCCGGGGAGGAAATTGCCGGATTACTCTTGCCCCTAGTTTTTTAGCGATTTGAGGTGTTTTGTCTTTACTGCTATCAACAATTAGGATTTCCGCTTTGGGGACGTTTTTCTTGATTTCTCTGATCACCTTGCCAACAGCCTTTTCCTCATTGAGAGAAATCATGGCAACGGTGACGTCCCGAAAATCATTGTTCTCTTTTTTGTCTCTAGGCATGTTCAGATTTTATCATTTTTAGATAGCTGATGAAAAGAGGTCTTATAATAAAGATATGGGTGATAGTATTAAGACTTATTGTTTCTGGTAGAATTAGGCAACCATGGGAAAAAGATTAGGCAGAAAAGGATGGATCTTATCTTTGTGCGCTCTAATTGGTTTGTTGTCAATAGGAGGCTTCTTTGGTTTTAATTTAGAAAAGTTTTCGATTTCGGTCAGTCGTTTTACTGACAGGGCAATTGGTAATGCGATCGTCATGGGTATTGATCCTAGGTTAAGAACTCTGGTTTATGCTAAGGCCTGTCTGTATTTCATTTTCTTCTTTGTTCTTTGCTACGCACTCATTTCTTGGTTTGACAGTCAACTCACCAAGAAAAGTCATCGGTTAGTTTTGCCTCAAAAAAAAAGGATTTTTCTCCTGAGCCTTTTTTCCATAGCAGAGATCGTTTTATATCTCCTGACTCAAAAAAGATTCTATATAAACATTGTCAGGGTGCTCCTCTTCGTAACTGCCGTTAATCTGTTAATTATTTTTCTCAAGGACGTTTTTGTTCGGAGTAAGAAACCTAAATTGTTGGTTTTATTTTCAAGTCAAGCAATAATAGATCTTGCCCTATTGGCGCCGTTCTTCTACGGGTCGGCGTGGTGGGTTATTTTCGGAGGAAAGCTAGAGGTTGATAACAGGTTTTTTCTGTGGTATCCGATTTTCCTGGCAATATTTTTCGTTCTTTACCAAATAGCTATAACCATAGCTAAAAAATATAATTTAGGGAAGAAACTGCTCGATCATGCGATTTTGTTCTTCCATCTCCCCCTGTCTTTTTATCCACTCTTAATTCCGATCGCTAACGAAATCCAGTTTGGCCTTTCGTCCCTGACAAAAATTACAGCTAGAGAAATTTCCATTTCTTTACTAGTATTTTCTTTTCTTGCCTCTTTATTGCTATTCCGTAAGAAAATTAGAGAGGCGAAAAATCCAAAAAATCTTCAGAGAGTTTTCTGGCTTTTTTATTTCCCGATCATTATTGCGGCCCTGGCTATGTTTAGGTATTATAATCATGGTTTAGCCCTTGGTCCCTTTGACCTTTTACACAAAGGGGAGAGAACGACCCCAGTACAGCAATTATTCCAATACGGAAAGATTCCCTATGTTGATTTTCTTCCTGCCCATGGTCTTTCTGATTTGCTTTTTCAATCATTTTATTCTTTGATCAATGGTTATCGGGGCCTAGAGATGTTGATTTGGTGGGAACTTTTACCAAAAGTCTTTGCGGCAATAATTCTTTATTTTGTCCTCTATTCAATATCAAAAAGTCCCATTTTTAGTTTCTTGACAATAATTCTTTTGCCAACGGAGAGCTTTTATTTCTATAACGTAGACGTTGCCTTTTCTTTTCTTTCAGTGCTTTGTTTCTACCTCTTTTTAAAGAAACCAGCCAGCCAGCGACTTTATTGGATTTGGTTAAGTAATATTTTTGTTTCGCTCTGGACCCCCTCCTTAGGAGTGGCAACTTTCCTGGGCTCGATTCTGATGTTATTGCTTTTCTTCGTGAAAAACAAATGGCGCTATTTAAGAGAAGCCTTTCTATCATTCGTTTACGTGGCTGGCGGTTCATTTGTTTTCTATATTCTTCTATTAGCGATAAAGCAGAAAAATATTGCAGATGTGATCACTTTAATTTTTCAGTATCTTAAGGCAGATACGTTAATAGGGGGCTATGCGATTATAGCAAAAGGATATTCACCGCTGGCAATCTTTCAATATGTGCTTTGCCCTGCGCTTTTTGCGGTTTGTTTTCTAACAGTTATTGTGAAATTAATTAACAGAGAGAAGGTGGGCGCGCAGAACTTTATCCTTGCTTTTGTTGCCATTATGTCTTTGGTTTTGTCTTTTAGGGGTTTGGCGAGGCATGGATTAATAGAGGGTTTCAACCCCTATTTCTTTTTATTTCTATTGCTTGTTTTCCCCTTTTCTTTAGAATCTATTAGCAGAAGAGCGGCGCAAATTTTTTTCGTTACTGTTTTACTTCTTTATCATTTTCTTTTTCCTAATTTTTCTGTTTTAGCCAAGGAGGGAGAACTCTTCTGGTTTAAAAATTGGCGAGATAAAGAAGCCAGGGTGGTGATTAATGACGATAGTCAGTATCGTTCTTTATCTCGGTTTTTGGATTTTCGTTTAAGCAAAGAGCAGACTTTTTATGAGTTTATCAATGCGCCGATGCTATACTTTTTTACCAATAGGGAAGTTCCGGGGCAGTTCTTCTTGCCCACGTTGTTTTATTCTTCAGATCCGTCACAGCTAATTACACTAAAAAATCTTCAAGAGTTCTATGACAATGAGAAAATGCCAATAGTGATTTTTAGAAAACTTGATTGGTTTGGATGGCACATTGATAATATTCCTAGCGAGGCGAGGAGTTTTAGAATTACCGAATTCATTTACCGTAACTACGAGCCATTAGGAGAGATAGATGACTATTTGATCTTTGAAGAGAAAAGGGCCTTTACCCAAAAAACAGTATCGCAGAAGATAAACGAATACAAAGAGAAGGGAATTGGTTTAGTTGGGGTAAGTTCAGTTGACAAAGACTTTCCGCTGAGCGAATTGCCATATATTTGGGCTAATTACGATCCAAAAATGGCTTCGAGCAAAACAATAATTTTACAAGAGATAAGCCCTGCGGTGTCGTCTTTAGCTGTGGGGCAAACGATGGCTTTGGATTTAAAACAAGAAATTGATAAATCCTTAGGTAATTACTTACAGTTAAGAATAAAATCAGAACAAAAGGGGATATTGAGAGTGAAGATTGATTTGCTGGGTCCGGAAATAAACTTTGACCTAAAGCCGACAGGGAAATCAGAGGATTATTTGGTAAGGATTAGTTCCTGGTATAAATGGACGGTTGGGCAAATAGCGAAAATTTACCTAAGCGCATCAGTGCCTATAGACATAGAAAAAGTATTAATCAGAAAGGGAGATTAGCTAAGGCGACGAGGTGGTAGTAAAAACCCGATAACCTTGGTCATAAATAAGCTTTAGGCGATTTTTGTTATCCTCAAGGAACTGCTCGCATTCTGGATTCATGGTTGACACCATGATGTAGTAAAAATCTTTTTCCGTAATATCTCTAATTTTAGGACGAGGCAAGAAATTGCACTCTGGAAAAATGTCCCTGTCGTCGATTAGGATGTTATTATAGAAATTAACTCCCGTGAGAAAGGTTATTTCCCAGAGATTGAAATATCCGCAGACATAAGTTTTCTTGTTCTCCCTAGCAGAATAAAAATCGATAAAAGCATTGTCTGTTTTTTCTATATCGATCTTGTCTTCTGGAATAGTTAGGTTAGTGATGGCAAAAGGACTTTGCCAGATGGCAACGAGAGAATGCGCAAAAACGAGGGAAGTAAAAATCAGATAGAGGATTTTTGGAAGGCTAGGAGCGAGAGAGATGACGGTAATAATTCCGACAAAGAAAAAGATGTAATAGAACCTAATCCAGGAAAAATCGGCGAGAAGGAAAAACCAAATGGTTCCCAGCAGAAAAGTTACAACGAGAGTCGCCTTGACGATTAACTGTCCGTCGACTTTAGTCTTTTTCTTGATAAGAGCAAAAGAAAGTGTCTTTATAAAGTTGATAAATGAGATTATGGCTGTTAGAACGTAGCCGATTGCAAGATAAATTATTTTCTTCTTGTTTTCGATTTTCCATTTAGGCTCCATTTTTACAGTAAAGAAATTAATTATTTCTTCCAGCGATTGTTTAGGTTTTTGCATGATTCTTTTAGGGTCCATAGAAAGCAAAGTATTAATCCCAGATCCATGAGTTAAAAAGGCAACCTTACGCCAACAGCTGTAGTTCTGTTGATCTTGGCCCCTGAGACTATAATTTTTCCACAATGATAATGGTAGTTTGACAGCTATGAGTGCGGTGATAATTAAAAAAATAGCCTTCAAGAAAAACATTCTGTTTTTCTGTTTTCTTTTTAAGCTCACTAGGGCAACGATGCCAATAGTTAAGGTTAGGGCCAAGAAATGAAATGTGGCGATGGTTTTAGTACTAAGGGCAAGGGCAGAGAAGAGACCGGAAAGGAAAACAATTAATAGTTTATTAGACTCAATTCCTTTTAGCAGCAAGAGAGAAGAAGTAAAAATTAATAATAAGGCACATGGTTCGCCGAGAGCTCCGTGGGTAAACGATCCGCCGGTGGGGGGGGAGGCGTAGAATAGCCTGTTGGTTAAAAACAGAAGAAGAAGCAGTAAAGAAAGGAACATTTTTTCCACAATTGGTTTTTTACCGATAATGCGCCAAAATAAAAGCAGGGCTATTCCTATTAGGGGTAAGTTTATGGTGAAAAAAATGAATAGATTTGACAAATAATAGTGATAACCGAAAATCTTGAATAAAAGAGATAGCGGCAAGATAATAGTTGGTCCAGTGGAGGTGAAGGGATTAAATACTCTAGGAGCATCATGGTAGCTGAAAACAGTTTCGTATTTGCCATAGCGAGCAAAATTGCTAGCAATTGCTAAAACGCCGGCTTCGTCAAATGAAGGATAGTGCCTAAAAGACTCTACGATTCCCCACCTAATATATCCAGCGAGGATTGTGAGGAGTGAGATGATTAGAGCGGTTTTTATGACCTTTCCGTTCGGTTGCATCTTAGGGAATCTGTTTTTTTGTGGAAAATTTAAATAAGGTATAGATAAAAGTAAAGATAATCGTTTGGAATCCCATAACAATTAGAAGAAGGCCGAGGATTCCCTGGGAAGAAATCTCGGTGAGTTTGAATTGATTGCGGAGCCATTGGATTATCAAGAGCGAGGTCAATGCTAAGCCACTGATTAACACAGAAAATCCAGCGAGCATGCCTTTATCGTAAGTAAATTTTTCTTTCATAAAGACGATTATCCTATCATGGTAGTAATTGTTTAAGTCACTGAACGTTTTTGAAAGAATACCCAATTGGATTGTCGAATAACCAATAATGGTTAATATAAAACCTAAAAGGTTCCAGTGATATTGAAAATTTGGCTGCAGTCTAAGGGCGCTAATAATAATTATGGTGATTCCCGCCGCTAGAGAGAGTGCTCCTGGGGTGAAAAAAACAAAGTTAGGAGCGTAAAGCAGGATTATTTTAAAATTAATCCAAGCGGCATACCATGGCGAAAACCAACCGGTTCTTTTGTGATGGCTAACTCTTCCTTCGCGATCTTTATAGAAATGAATTGGGACTTCTGTAGACTTTAGCTTTAGGAGTCCAGCCTTAACCATCATTTCAGAAGGCGTATTCCCAAGATGGAGATTTCAAATCGATTCTTAAAAGCGCTTCTTTGGTAACTGCTCGCATACCGCAAGCAACATCAGAAAAACTAAGCCCAAAGAGCCTATTAAGCATCCAGGTAATTATTGGGGTTCCAAAATATCGGTGTAGCTTCGGCATGGCATCCTTTTCAATCCATCCTTTCAGTCGTGTTCCCATAACCAACTGATATCCCTGGCGGAGCTTCCTAATGAATTTATCTACTTCTGCATAGTCATAAGTCGCGTCAGCGTCTCCCATGATAACGTATTCACCTTTGATATACGGGATAGCGTCAATATAGGCTTGACCAAGCCCTCCTTTAGGTTTATTAACAACGTCGGCGCCAAGATTTCTAGCGATTTGGGCAGATCTATCATTTCCGCTGTTAATAATAAGAATTTGACCTTTTGTTTTGGCTTTTTTCAATCCGGCAAGGCAATTTTTGATTACAAATCCGATAACCTTTTCTTCATTGAGGCAGGGGATTAAAATAGTTATCTTTGGGTTTGTTTTCATTTCCTGAAAATAAGAAAAACCCCGGCGCAGATAAGGAGGCTACCCATAATCTTTGCTAACCCTATTGGTTCCTTAAGAAAAATCGCACTGGTTATTAAGATGAGGATATATCCTAGACTTAGAGTGGGATAAGCAACGCTTAAGTTTATCCTAGACAAAACCATGAACCAGATAAGAGCAGAAAAGAAATAGAGACCAAAGCCCAAGATGACTAATGGCGAAGTAAGACATTTAAAAATAAAGGTCTGAATAGGCATAGAGGAGAAAGAACCAATTTTATTAATTCCGATCTTGGTGGTCAATTGTCCGCAAATAGCGAGAAAAATGTTTACCAATATTAATAAAAACTCCATCTTTGCATCTCCTTTTTATTTTTTAAACCGGCATCTAAAAATACGCTTAAAAGTCCAAAAAACGCTTTTAAGTTTATTGCGATGGGTGCTTTTTCCAATCCTTGGATGATAGGCTATCGGAATTTCAGTGATTTTATAGCCTAGAGCCACGGGCTTGAGCAGTAATTCCACTGGAAGCGCAGGTCCTTCTGGTTGCCAATCAATAGCTTCAAGCATTTTTTTTCTGTAAGCTCTCATTCCTGTGTGAAGATCTTCTACTTTGCGAAGGAAGAGAACAGAAGCCGTAATAGAAAATATTCTATTAATTAAATAATTAGGCCAGGAGAGATTGTCCGGTTTCCCTTGTGACATTCTAGTGGTTCCGACGAGATCGTATCCTTCTCTAATCCCTTTTATCATAAGAGGGGCAGCCTCAATGGGGTAGGTGTTATCGCAATCCATAGTGATGACAATGTGGTTTTTTGCACCCCTTAACCCCCTGATCATGGCTTTTCCATAGCCTTTTGGAGGCAACTGTTTAATAACTTTTGCTTTTAACCTCTTGGCGATTTTAGCGGTGTTGTCGGTGCTGCTGTCTACAAGGACAATTTCGCTTCCGGGGAGAGTTTTCCTAATTTTTCTTATCACTTCGGCGACGGCTCGCTCTTCATTTAGCGATATCATGACAACACTGATATCATTAAAATTATCTTTAATCATCCTGTTTATGATAAATGATTTGAGTCTTGAAGACAAGAATAGGGAAAGCTAACCTAGCGTTTTATTTTTGCTTAAGCTCTTCCCACGCCTGATCGAATTGGATTATAGTTTGTCTGGTCCTTTCGCTCTCAATCATGGCTTCTAGTATTGCCGGAGGCACAGTAACAATATGGGCTCCATGAGCAAAAGCTTCTCCCACCTGCCTAGCATTTCTCACGCTTCCGATGATGATTCTTGGTTGTTTCTGGCCTCCTGTCCGTATGAAATCAGCAACAGTTTCTGTAATTCTTCCCGGGTTAGAATTGATTTCACTTTCTGGCCCCACCTTAGGATGGGCGGTGACCCATTCTGGATTAGTTCGATATTGCTCGTGATCTTCTTGGGCTCGGCCCCAGAAAAGGCTAATATACGCCTGTTCGGCATCTTTAGTGGCTAGAGCTGCTATCATCATTTGCTCGACTGTCATCATGCAGGTAACGTTCACAGGGATTCCTCTAGCCGTTAATTCCCTGATTACTTCGAGGGATTTAGTTGTTCCTGGAATAAGAGGAACTTTTATCACTACCAGATCATGAATTGCTCTTAATCTCGTTGCTTCCGTTGCCATGGTTCCTGCGTCTGCAGTACTATCTGTTAACTCTACGGAAACAGGGCCTTTTGCGATTTCGCAGATCCTTTCGATATGCTCAGAAAAACCTCGAGGGTGGACGCCATCCCTCAACATTATCAATTGGTTCGTAGTGACGCCGGTGACAACCCCAGAGGCGACCCATTTTTCAATTTCGGGCAATCGGGCAGAGTCAATGAAGATTTCTTTTGTCATTCAAGTATAAGATTAATTATTATAAGGATTTAATTTTATCTTGTTCCTCGATGGTTTTCAAGACCCAATTTAGATCAGAGACAACGAAATTCGGTCTTATAGATTTTTTGATTAGGATTTGGCAAAGATCTAGTTTTAGTTTCGCGACGAGAATGGTTTTGCAGCCAGCGGTTTTTCCAGCTTGGATATCAACAATCCCGTCACCGACAAACCATGATTTCTTAAGATTCAGATTATGATCTTTAGCCGCTCTCAATATCAGGCCCGGTTTTGGTTTTCTACACTCACAAATTGCCTTATAATTTTTATCTTTGGCTTCTGGATGATGAAGGCAATAGTAGACGTCATCCAGTTTCGTCTCCTCTTTTTCTAACAACTTGTGCATTTTTTGGTTAATAGCATTGAAAAGCCTTTTAGTGTATTTTTTCTTAGCTATTCCTGGTTGATTTGAAATGACGATTACTAGATAGCCTAGCTTTTTGAGGTCTTTAATAAGCTTTCCTATTCCTGCAATAAGCTTGAATTGTTTAGGGTTAGCTGGAGAATCAATCAATCCGTGTTCTTGGTGATAACACATCTCGTTTATGATGCCATCGCGATCAAGAAACACAGCTTTTGCTTTCTTAGAATAGACCCCCCTTTTATTCATCGCTCGTTATTTTTTTCTTTCCCTGAAGAAGAATAACTGCTCCGTCTTCTGGTCGAGAGTTGCCTGCGGTAGTAGTATAAAAATCTTGAGTATCTGGGTGGCCAATAGTAGTAGTCATAATTTCTGTAAAACCAGCGCGAGAAGCAAGAGTTGTTAGGGTTGCCGGAGAATAAAGCCTACGATGATCTGGATCGAGGCGATATTTATCTGTCCATAAACAGGCTTCATTGGGCGTCCTAATTGACAGTTTGCCGCCAGGCGACATAACCCTTTCTGCTTCAAGGAGAGTCTGTTCGGCCGCTTCTGGGGGAACATGTTCAATTACATCCATGAGCAACACATGCCTGAAAGTGCCTGCGGGAAACGGGAGTCTTGTCATGTCTCCGGCGACCACTTCCAACCCTTGTTGT